>CAZXJG010000015.1:32254-33304 GCA_964640985.1 uncultured Melioribacteraceae bacterium
CAAAATTCCCAGCCGATATCACCATGTACATAATTTGCTTCGAATCCAACTGCATTTAAAACTTTAATTGCTTCAGGCAGAACTATCTTTCCTATTCCGTCGCCGGGTAATGTTACAATTGTTCTCATAAATATTCCCTCTGAATTATAATAAAGAATTTATTGTACAAACTTAGATAGTACTAAATATTTAAGCAAACAAATCATGAGCAATGATTGATGATGTGTTAAAATTTATAGTCGATTTGGAAATTAAATCTATTGTCTAAATTATTTTGAATTTGATTAAGCCCACTGCTGATTTCTTTCAAATCGGGTTTATAAGTTTCGGAATATTTTAACGATAAATACAAGTAGTTAAAAAGTCGATATTTTAACAATAAATACCATCTGATTCCCTTACCCCAAAGGGGAACGTTCGTAAATAAGCCGTTTAAGTCATTTTCAAATTCATATATTCTTGATAAGTATGAACCGGTATCAAAAATTATAAATCTGCCGTAAATATTGAACGATCGATGATGAAATTTAATTTCCTGAAAATTAAGCAATCCTTTTTCTATTGTGGAAGAAGATAAATTTGAAACAAGAAGATATTCTATTCTAGTTCTTAATCGTAATGTTTTGCCGAAAGTGTAAATTAATTCGCCTCTTATGTTGCGTTTTAATTGAGCAGAAAATTTTTCCGTTTCCGGTGAACTGATGGGGATATTTTTTTTGTTGTGTTTGTATTTCAAATTTAGTTGAATATTTCGTGTTAGTCTGCTTTTAAAAAATATAAGAATTTCATTGCCTTTAGATGATGAAGCAATATTATTGATAGGATAAGGAAATTTAAATTGATCGAAATAAAAATTTATAATTCCGAATTTTGTTTTCCATTTAAACCCTGTATAAAACCCGATCTCATTTTGAGTGTGCGATCTTTCACCGAATCCGGCTGAGTAAAAACTAAAATAATTCCTCGGGTAATTTCGAATGCTCGTAATGAATTGGAAGTTTTTTGTTAAATAAAAATAGATTGAATTAATGCTCGCAACTGAAATTCCGT
>CAZXJG010000016.1:0-30557 GCA_964640985.1 uncultured Melioribacteraceae bacterium
GCTAAGAGTGCATCGCAAATATAAGGCATTCCGATTTTTTTTCAAAAATCAAAATCAAAAAACCTTTCTTTATGAAATGTTTGCCGAAAATTTTCCGTAAAAACAGTTGTTTCAGAAGCATTAAATAAATTCCCAAAATTTGTATTTACACGATAAATTTTTTGGGGTAGTACATAGCAATCGTGATTAAACTGAAATTCATATAATAAATTGTAAATCAAACCTGATTTTAACATCAGCAAATAAATCACATAACTTTTGAGAAACATAACTTATTCATGCCAAATAGGCATAGGGAATACGGGAAGACTTTCATGCCCTTGTTTATCAACCGATTGAACTGCAAAGAAATAATTATCCTTAGAATAAGGAAGTGTTATTGATCTATTTTTAACGAAAATTTTCTTTTGCCAAAAAGGTTGATAAGTTTTTCTCATCAAAACGAAATAGCCTGCTGGAGCTTCACCTTTTGGAGCATCCCATTTTAATTTGCTGAAATTACTTAGTTTGCTTACATCAATTCTGACATTTCGGGGTGATGGTGGAGCTAAGCTAAGGCTTGAAAGCACGGCAAGATCAACACCTGCAATTTTTCTTACGTATTCATAATCAACAAATTGAGGAAGATCTCCATATTGAATTCCATTTTCTTTTCGTACATTCTGATGTTGATGATTATAATTTTCATGCATCTCACAAAATCTCACAGCGGTAAAACCTTCCCGGCTAAAAGACATTTGGTCACCGCCGCGTAAAAATCTATCATCTCGATAAATTAGGTTAATGTTAATTTGATTGACATAACGTTCTCCGACTTCTTTAACATATCGAGCCAGTTCTCTGGATTTACTGTCATTTTCGCCGTTTGTATATTTTCTTAATCTTGCCGTCTTTTTTGTCTCGTAAGCCGGAATTCCTTCACTGAATATCCTCATATTAATATTATCTTTTAAATTGGTACCGCTCGAATTATCACTTCCGACCATATCATTATTTAACATAGCAACGATATTCCAGTTGTCCCTTTTTGCTTTCTCAGCAAAATGTTTTGAGCCGTAAAGCCCCTGTTCCTCTCCCGATACGGCAAGGAAGACAATAGTTGCCGGAAATTCTCTTTTCGACATAATCCGCGCAAGTTCCATAACCACCGCCACACCTGATCCATCGTCATCTGCACCTGGCGCTAAACCTGTGCTGTCCATTATATTACTGTTTCTGGAATCGAGGTGACCGCTGATAACAAATATACGGTTATCATTAGGATCACTTCCCTTTAAAGTTGCAACAACATTTTTCATAATTACTTGGCGAGAAATTCGTTTCCCGTTTGGTTTTACTGTAAAAGGATCAAATGATACAACTAATCTTCCTCCGGAATCTTTTGAATATTTCTCAAATTCTGATTTCACCCATCTTCTTGCTGCTCCAATACCTTCTTTGCTGCTTTTCGTGTTACTTAAACTATGCCTTGTGCCGAAACTTACAAGCTTTTTTATTGTCCGTTCAAGGTTAATTGGATTTATTTCCTTTACCATCGATTCAATTTGCGGGTCTCGTTTTATAATTGAGATCTGTGCTTCATCGTTTATAACGATGGAAAATACTAATATTGTGATAAGAAAAAATTGGGTATAAAATAAATTATGCATGGTAACCTATATCTTGTTTTTGATACACTTATTTATTAAAAATTTTAACAGAATGCAAACAATATCTACTTTCTATCTTTTTTTTCTTTCATATTGATTTCTAATTTCTATTTTGCTTATTGAACTAAATGGCCTATGTCACGGACCACTTTATTCCCCGCCCGAAGGTTCAGATTATTCCCCACCTCAAAAATGTAAATACCGTTTTAAAAAATAGATAGAAAAACACTAATAAGCGTTTTGCAAAACAACTCTATTTTTCTTTCTGTAAGACTCTCCTTTGATTATTATTTGGTTCGTGTGATGAGCTAGTCTATCTAAAATTGCATTAGCCATAATTGGATCCGGGAAAATGTTTAACCAGTCGCTAATAGGAAAGTGTGCCAAAGTAAATTTAGTAAAAACAATACATTTTAGGTTTAATAAAAAATATTTTTCCACTTAAATTTGTGTAAATTATTGTAAAATAGATTACTGCCACAGGCATTTCTACGGAATAATCTGTCCTACGAAAGATCATGCTCTGAACCGCTGACAAAATTAAATATCCACCTTCTTAGAAGATGGATATTTGAGTTACATTAAACTTCCTTGTTATTAATTATGTATCTAATTAAATTAAATAATTAAATTTTATTAAAAACTGTGATAAATATATTTTCAAATATTAGTTTTTATCTTCATTAAAAATGGGATTGTTTTATCAAAGCATTTAAACAATTTTCAAATTCCCTTCTGCGAATTCGAACTTTTATTTTAGTTTGTTAGAATTATCACGGTAAAAAAATAATATTTTGTTTTGTAAAGCTTAATTCGATTTAATAAAATATTCTATAAATATCTAACAGAAAAAATTGGTCTTATGAATAAAAATTCCGTATATATAGAAACTTACGGTTGTCAAATGAATGTAGCGGACAGCGAAATAATTTCAAGTATTTTAAAAGACAAAGGATACGAAATAACTTCTAATTTAGATAACGCAGATGTAATTCTTTTAAATACCTGCAGCGTTCGCGATAATGCCGAACAAAGAATTTATGGAAGACTCGGCAACATAAAAAAATTAAAAGAAAAAAACCCCAACACAGTTATCGGCATACTGGGTTGTATGGCAGAGCGCCTTCGTAAAGATTTAATTGATAAAAAAAATATGATTGATCTTGTTGTTGGACCTGATGAATATAGAAGACTTCCCGAGTTTATTGATAATGCATATACCGGAGAAAAAGGTATCGGCGTTAAACTTTCACGTGTTGAAACTTATGATGACATTACACCTTATAGAGAAGACAATCTTTCAGCCTGGATTTCGGTTATGCGGGGCTGTAACAAATTTTGTTCTTTTTGTGTTGTGCCGTTTACACGCGGAAGAGAACGGAGCAGAAAGTTGGAATCTATTGTTGCTGAAGCGAAACAATTATCTCAAAGAGGATTTAAAGAAATTACTTTACTTGGGCAAAATGTTAATTCGTATAACGATAACGGGGCTGACTTTGGAGATCTTTTGGCGGCATGCGCTTCAGTAGATAATTCGTTGAGATTGAGATTTACTACTTCTCATCCTCAAGATTTATCAGACAAATTATTGTACACAATTTCCGAACATCAAAATATTTGCAATTATATTCATTTACCTGTTCAATCCGGTTCAAACAGAATTTTGGAATTGATGAATAGAACTTATACAATTGAACATTATTTAACTCTAATTGAAAAAGCAAGAAATATAATTCCCGGTGTTAGTTTTTCTACCGATATAATTTCCGGTTTTCCTACCGAAACTGAAGAAGACCATCAAATGACACTTAATATAATGAAAGAAATTAAATTTGACGGCGCATATATGTTTAAATATTCTCCACGTAAAGGAACAAAAGCATATAAAATGCAAGACGATGTTCCTGAAGATATTAAAAAAAGGAGGCTGACCGAAATTATCGATCTTCAGCAAAATATTTCTTACGAATTAAACAAATCTTTAATTGGTACCGAAGAAATTGTTTTGGTTGAAGGATACAGCAAAAAATCCGATGAGTTTTTTTCAGGCAAAACCGATACAAATAAGGTCGTTATATTTCCCGCTCAAGATAATATAACCAAAGGTGACTTTGTAAAAATTTTAATTAACAGGGCAACTTCTGCAACGTTATTCGGTGATTTTGTAGTAAAATTTAATGCTTATTCAAAATCGATATTTCAAACAGTTTGAAAAATGAAGTTCAATTTAAAAATATTATTGCTGTTTGTTTTCCTTTTTCCTCTCAATAAAACAATTAGTCAGCAAAAAATTAATATCATAAACTATCTAAAAAAAATAGAAGCCGGTAAATCGGAAGAAGTTGTTCCGGAATTAAATAAATTAAAATTAAAATATCCGAATAATCCATCGGTGTTATTTCTTAATGCGGTTTTAACCAAAGATGGGAATTCCGCTTTAACACAATATGAAAATATTTATAAAAATTTTCCTAATAGTAAATATGCCGATGCATCGCTTTACCGGATATTTACGTTTTATTATTCTTTAGGATATTACAAAAAAGCTGAAAATATTCTTAATAAATTAAAATCAAAATATCCGAAATCACCTTATATAAACACTGCTAATTTAGACATTCAAAATCAAAAATCTCTTGAAGCTTTTCCTACCGCTTTGAACTTAACATCTAAAAAAATTTCCTCACCAATATTCACAATTCAAGCCGGTGCTTTTTTAAATATCGACAATGCCAACCGTCTTAAAGAAAAAATTATTAAAACCGGATATCCCTCCGAAGTAGTTAACAAAAATATCGGTGGGTCAATTTTTCATATTGTAACAGCAGGAAAATTTGTCACACAAAAAGAGACCGATTTTCTGCTTAAACGCATTAATCAGCTATTTCATTTAAAAGGCAGAGTTATTCAAATTAGGAAGTAATAAATGAAAATTATTTTCATCGGTACCGGTTCCGGTAAAACTAATCTTTTAAGATTTCATTCCGCAATTGTATTTGTATCCCAAAATTACAAATTATTAATAGATGCCGGTGATGGGGTTTCGCGGGCTATTTTAAAAGCAGGATTAAATTTTAACGAAATAAATTCTATTTTATTAACACATTATCATGCGGATCATTTTACAGGAATCGCTTCTTTAATTACTCAAATGAAATTAAATAAAAGGAAAAATCATCTCAGAATATTTACTCATTATAAATCGGTTCCTTTTCTCCGGGATTTTTTTCATCATACCTATTTATTTGAAGAAACATTAAGATTTGACCTTGAAATAAGCGGATTTGACTTTGATAAAGAATATGAAATAAACGATTCTATAAAATTTAAAGCAAAACGGAATTCTCATATTACAAATAAACATAAAATTCAAAACTATCAGGATATTCCCTTTTTATCATCGAGTATTTTAATGAACATTGAAAATAAAAAAATATTTTATACTTCAGATATTGGATCGGGAAAGGATATTTGTTTATCTGCCGAGGACAAAACCGATATTTTGATTTCCGAAATAACTCACATTTTACCTGATGAAATTATTGATTGTGCAAAACAGTTTAAACCTGGTAAAATTTTTTTAACGCATA
This sequence comes from uncultured Melioribacteraceae bacterium, assembly GCA_964640985.1. Lineage (GTDB taxonomy): Bacteria > Bacteroidota > Ignavibacteria > Ignavibacteriales > Melioribacteraceae > CAZXJG01. The sequence continues at coordinate 5,240 of CAZXJG010000016.1, forward strand.
TCGATTCCGATGATGAAACAAAACTTTTAAATTGGTACAAATCGCTATCTGCGTTTTACAAATCACTTATTACTTTTGCAAATGACGGATTAATCTTTTTAGATTAGTTATATTTAAATTTTTAATAAATGACAATTAAAATAGCCTTGGTTAATTAAATGACAATTAAAGAGTTTCAAAAAAAATATGGAATAATTGGTCAGTCCAAAGCTATTAAAGATCTTGTGGATATCACGATGCAGGTTGCACAATCGGATATTTCCATATTAATTTACGGTGAAAGCGGAACGGGTAAAGAAATATTTGCCAACGCCATACACGGCTACAGCAAAAGAGCAGATAAAAAATTAGTGAGTGTAAATTGCGGTGCAATACCGGAAGGAATTCTTGAAAGCGAATTATTCGGGCATAAAAAAGGAGCTTTTACCGGAGCAGTAGGTAACCGCAAAGGATATTTTGAAATTGCCGACGGCGGAACACTTTTTTTGGATGAAATTGCAGAAATGCCGCCTATTACTCAAGTAAAACTTCTCCGCGTTCTTGAGACAAAAGAATTTATGCCCATAGGCAGCGAAACCGTAACAAAGGTTGATGTTAGAATAATTGCCGCAACAAATAAAGATTTACAAAAAGAAGTTAATTCTAAAAGATTTCGTCAAGATTTGTTTTTTAGATTAAAAGCTGTAACTTTGAATATTCCTCCGCTGCGTTCAAGACAGGCAGATATACCGCTGATGATATATCGCTTTTTAGAAAAATACTCGGATGCCAATCATATTCCGGTTCCTACAATTACAAATGATGCACTCGATTTTCTGACCGTTTATAGTTGGCCTGGGAATGTTAGAGAGCTAAAAAACACCATCGAATCTGCCATAGCTCTTTGTCGTAACGGCATTTTAACAAAAGAATCTTTTACTAATTTAATATCTTTGCCTCAAGAAGAAATTAAAAATTTACCGGTTCGATTAAATAAAACTCCAAAATCGGTCGACAGCGAACTAATTTTTGGGGCTCTTATCGAAATTAAAAAAGATCTTATTGAACTAAAAAAAATTGCATACAGGTATGATGAAAACTTAAACAATATCTCAACGGACAGGCAATCAAATACAATAAAACCTATCAAGGAACTTGAACGCGAAGCAATAATTAATGTACTTAATTATTGTAAATGGAATAAAAAAAGAGCTGCTAAGCTATTACAAATTAGCGAAAGAACTTTATTTAGGAAAATAAAAGAATATGCATTATAGGAATAATAAAATAATTTTATTGTTTGTACTGCCTATCACAATAATTTTTATGTTGAGCGGCTGCAGTTATTCTTTTACAGGCTCTTCGGTACCTGCTCACCTTCATACAATTGCAATTCCTATTTTTAAAGATAGAAGCGGCTCGGGCGAACCAAACCTTGCCGGTCTTTTTACAAATCAATTAATTCAAAAATTTATTGACGATAATACGCTTCAAATAGCCAATAAAATGAATGCCAATGCCGTTGCACAAGGCACAATACTTTCCCTTTCCGATATGCCGGCTATTGTATCAAAGGGTGAAAATATATCGTCGAGACGAATAAAAATAACCGTAAGAGTTCTATACAGGGATTTAGTAAAAAGAAAAACTGTTTTCGACAGGAACTTCTCGAACTATGCGGATTATAACAATAATGGAATTATAGTTGATGCGCGAGAAAAAGCAATTAAATCTGCAGTAAATAAAATTACAGATGATATTCTTTTGGCAGTAGTATCAAATTGGTAATAATGGAAAAATATTATGATTATAGATGAGACAATACTGATAGTTTATATTTTAACTTTAACTGTCCTCTTTATATTTGCCAGTCATGGCTTTGTTATGCTTTATTATCACAGAAAATGTTCGAAAGCTCTTCCAAAAGAAGATAAAAATTTTTTACCTAACAAATTTGTAACTATCCAACTACCTATTTATAACGAATATTATGTTGCAGGCAGACTCATTGACGCAGTTTGCGAAATTGATTACCCAAAAAACAAACTTGAAATACAAGTTTTAGATGATTCAACAGATGAAACGGTGGATTTACTACGAAAAATAATAAAAGAAAAACAAAAACTCGGATTTGATATTAAACATGTTCACCGATTAAATAGAAAGGGATATAAAGCAGGCGCTCTTAAAGAAGGATTAGCAAAAGCAAAAGGCGAGTACATTGCAATATTTGATGCCGATTTCGTTCCTAAAAAGAACTTTTTAAAAAAAACGCTAAGATATTTTAGTGCACCAAATATTGGAATGGTTCAAACAAGATGGGAACATTTAAATGAAGATTTTTCCCTTTTAACTAAAATACAAGCTTTAGCGCTAAACGGACATTTTGTTATCGAACAAACCGTTAGAAATCAAGCGGGATTTTTTATTAATTTTAACGGAACCGGTGGTGTATGGCGAAAAAAATGTATTGAAGATGCAGGTAATTGGAATGCCGATACACTTACGGAAGATCTCGATTTGAGCTATCGTGCTCAATTAAAAGGATGGAAGTTTATATTTTTACGTGATTTTACTACACCTGCCGAACTTCCATTTGAAATGAATTCATTAAAAACACAACAATTCAGATGGACAAAAGGTGCAATTGAAACAGCCAAAAAACTTCTCCCTTCGGTATGGAAATCTCATCTTCCATTAAGAGTCAAATTGCAAAGCACTTTTCATCTTACTAATAATTTAGTATTTCCTTTTATTTTATTAGCAGGAATTCTTAATGTACCTTTAATATTTATCAAAAATAGCGGTCCCTATGATATCTTTTTTAATTTTATGTCTGTTTTTGTTTTGGCTTTTATTAGCTCTTTCCTTTTTTATCTATATGCACAAAAAGACATTTATCCCGATTGGCGTAAAAGAATAGCACTTTTCCCTTTATTTATGGCCGGCAGTATGGGTTTTGCAGTTAACAATACTCGTGCTGTAGTTGAGGGACTTATGAACAGAAAAAGCGAGTTTATTAGAACGCCTAAATTTAAAATTGTTAATGAAACCAATTCGGTTTCCGATAACAAATATTTTAAAAATATTACCAAAGATAAATCTGCTTTTATTGAACTGATGTTAGCGGTTTATTGTTTTATAGGAGTTGTGGCATCGGTTTACTTCGAAGAAATTGCTGCATTACCATTTCAATTAATGTTTTTCTTCGGCTTTGGAATTGTTTCGGTTTTATCATTTAAAAATTCATTCGGTAAAAACAACCGACAATCGAGGAAGTTAAAAAATGCCTGAGCAAGAAATTGATAAATACGGACTTATCTACGAGTTTAATCCCAATTCCCCTTTGTTTGCAAAGGTTGCCTACAACCAATTACAAAAAGGGTATGTTGACAAAGCATTAGAAATTTTAGAAAAAGGACTGAACGAATACCCGGATTATATAACTGCAATCATCATATATTCTCAAGCATTGGCACAGTCGGGAAATATTGAAAAAGCAAAAGAAGAACTTTCAAGAGGTTTTAAAAAAATAGATTTCGATGAATCGTATAATTTTTATTTGAAGAAATTAGAAGAAATACATTCTCAAAATTTGCCTTTTGCTGAAAGCAGAAGAATTTCTTTTTTGTCTGATGAAACTCCCGGCAACGAAAATAAACAAGAGAACTTTGAAAATAATTTAGAGAACTTGGCTAAGGAACTTAGTTCCGCTAAAATAGATTTGTCTGAAGAGACGCAAGATTCTGAAGATAGCATGTTAAACAAAGAAGAACCGGAAATTTTACCCGAAAACAAAGATAACAATGAAGACTTAAAAGAAAAATTTAAGAATAAAAACATTATTTCAGAAACACTTGCAGTTATTTATTATGCACAAGGCAGCCTCCGGGAAGCAAAATATATTTATGAACGTCTGCTCGAAAAACATCCTGAAAAAGCTGATCTTTATAAATCAAAAATATCTGAAATTAATGCTAAATTAACTAAATTCGATAATTCATAATAGTAAATTGTTTTTCCATTTTTTAATTTTTTAAAAACGGTAAAGTTTGGTAAATATTAAAATTTATATAGATTTCTTCCCCCAATATGGACCGTAAATTGACTATTTTGAAACTGCCAAAAGAATTTTACAAAAGAAACGTAGTAGATGTTGCTAAAGAATTATTAGGAAAAATTATTGTAAAACGTGTTGAAAATATTTTTTACGAAGGAAAAATTGTTGAAGTAGAAGCCTACAGCAGCATTGGAGACAAAGCAGCTCATTCCTACAGCGGTAAAACGAAACGAAACCTGACAATGTTTGAAGAAGGTGGACATCTTTACGTTTATTTTATATATGGTAATTACTTTTGCTGTAACATTGTAACCGGAGAAAAGGACGATGGTTCTGCGGTTTTATTACGTGCGTTGGAACCCCTATGCGGTATAGAAGAATTAATAAAAAATAGATTCGGTAATTTGCAGTTGAAAGATAAATACATTAAAAATTTAACAAACGGTCCGGGTAAATTATGTCAAGCTTTTGATATAACTAAAAAAGAAGATGGTACCGATTTAACCGGAAATAAAATTTTTATCAGAGAGCCGGAAAATAAGGAATATTTTAAAATCGGTATTAGTAAAAGAATCGGTATTAAAAAATCTTCCGAACTACTTTGGCGCTTTTATATTGAAGATAATCCATTTGTGTCGCGATGAATAGAAATCCCAGGAACATATTAGTTGTGCGCACCGATAGGATTGGTGATGTGGTTTTATCTTTGCCGCTTGCAACAATAATCAAAAAACATTATCCAAAATGCAAGGTTACATTTTTATTGAAAGAATATTCCAAAGCTTTAGCTTCAAATCACCCCGATATTGACAACATAATTACAATTGAAGAAAAAGGTGATCATATACCGATTAAATCAAATATTTCGCGCATAAAACAGTTTCATTTCGATTACGGCATAATAGTTTATCCTACTTTTAAGATTGCACTCATTCTTTTTCTATCCCGTATAAAACACAGAATTGGAACCGGTTATCGCTGGTATTCGTTTTTGTTTAATAAAAAATTTTATGAACATCGTCAAAGCGGAAATAATCATGAATTGGAATATAATGTTAACCTCCTTAAAAATATCGGTATAAACGAAAATATTGACGAAACAATTGTATCGTTTAAACTACGTGCCACAGAAAAAAATATACAAAATATTACAAACTATCTTAGCAAAACTTCTTTCAATCCACATTTTCCGACTATAATTATTCATCCTGGCAGCGGCGGCAGTGCAGTTGATTTACCCTTACACAAATTTAAAACTCTTGTGGAAATTTTGGCACGTGAATTGAACTTAAATATAATTTTAACAGGAAATGAAAACGAAAAGAAAATTTGCAAAGAACTAAGTGTGAATAACAATATAATTAATACCGCCGGAAAATTTCCGCTTGATGATTTAATTGCTATTATCAGTAAAGCCGATATGGTAGTTGCAAATTCAACCGGACCAATTCATATTGCGGCCGCTTTAGGAAAGCATGTCGTTGGATTTTATCCTAAAGTTAAAGAATGTTCGCCCCGGAGATGGGGACCATACACATCCAAAAAAATTATTTTTACACCGGAAATAGACTGTAATAATTGTACAATAAAACAATGTAACCGGCTTAATTGTATGAACTCTATTTCAATAAATAATGTTGCCGCCGGCATAAAAAAAATACTGGATATAAATTGAACACAAATATTTTATAAAAGGATATAATGAAAATTAAGCTCTCAAATTTCTCAATTATAATATTTTTTGTTTTGTTCGCAAACATTAATGCACAACAAGTACATTTTCGAAAATTAGTTAATAATGCGTTCGGTGTTGGCGAAAAATTAATTTTTAATGTTAACTATGGTTTTGTAACAGCCGGCATTGCCGAAATGAACGTACAGAGAATCAGCAAAATAGCCGGAAGAAAAGTTTATTATATTACATTTAAAGTAAATACGGTTCCAATATTCGATCCTTTTTATAAAGTACGCGACAGATATGTTACTTATTTAGATGTTGAAGGACTTTTCCCTTGGCGCTTTGAACAGCATATTAGAGAAGGACACTATAAAAGAGATTTTGCAGCGTTTTTTGATCAGCGGCGCGATATAGCCAAAACCTCCGACGGGACTTATAAAATCCCAAGATATGTAAACGATATTGTATCCGCACTTTACTACGCACGGACGTTAAATTATTCCAATCTTAAAGTCGGCGAAAAAATTCAACTTAAAAATTTTTATAAAAATAAAGTTTACCCTTTAGAAATACGCTACCTTGGCAAAGAAACAATTACTGTAAAAGCAGGTACATTCCGGTGCATTATGCTTGAACCTATAATTGTTAAAGGCGGTTTATTTAAAAGTACCGGAAAAATTATAATTTGGCTTACTGATGATGAACTTAAAATACCAGTAAAAGTAAGGACAAAAATTATTATCGGTTCTATAAATGCCGAGTTAATACACTATGAAGGACTATCGGGTAAATTAACATCAAAAAAATAAGTTTGAAGTTAAAATTTTAAACGTTGTACCGATTTCACAATGCCCACTATTATTTAAAAACAATATAATTCTTTTAACCAAACATATAAGAAACCTGAGAATATTTGTTCGGAAAAATTTAATTATGCATAAACCAATTTAATTATTTAACTTTGTTAGATATTATTTCTTTATATTTATTGAGACTGAATGAATTTAGGTAACCAACATTTCTCATCGGAAGACAATAACAACTTCAACTCTGGTTCAAAATTAAACCCAATTATGTCGCCAATAACCGCTGCAATTATTGGGTTGGTAAGTATATTTGTATTATATCAAATTGGCGGTTCAATTATTACCCTGCTTATTTTTGGAACGAACTTTAAAAACGCCGACATAAATTCTATAAGATTACTAACTATGGGCAGTCAAATTCTATTTATTTTACTTCCATCTTTACTTCTTGCCAAAGCTATTTATGTTGATGTTACGGAAGTTATTCGATTCAGATTCCCAGCGTGGAATGAAGTCGGATTGTTTTTAATCGGGTTAATAATATTGATACCGCTTCTTCAAAATTTTCTTTATCTTCAAAATTATTTCCTCGACTGGATTTCCCAAGTTTCCCCAATCATGCACAATTTAAAAAACATGCTCGATAAATTAGACAAGATTGTAGAATCTACTTATGGAAATTTACTTAAAGCAAATAATTTTTTCGAAGGAATCTTAATTATTCTGGTTGTTTCCGTTACTCCGGCAATTTGCGAAGAAATATTTTTTAGGGGCTTTGTTCAGAAAAGTTTTGAACTAAGAATAAAACCGATTTGGGCAATTTTTATTACTGCTGTTTTTTTCGGACTTTATCATTTTAGCCCTTACGGACTAATAGCCTTAATAGCTTTAGGAGCTTACTTCGGTTTTGCCGCATATAAAACTAATTCTATTTTTGTGCCGATGACTCTTCACTTCACCAATAATTTTATATCTATTATTTTGTTTTTCATTTTTGGTAATGACGAATTACTCAAAACAAAAGTTCCCGTTACTCCGGATATTGAAACACATTTAATATTTTTTCTTTTATTAACTATTGTTTTTATCTTTTTTATTATGTTTATTAGAAAATACTTTAGTAATCTTAAAACAAACAAAAAGGCTGAATTATGATTTGTCCAAAATGTGAATACGAATACATTAACGGTATAACGGTTTGCCCGGATTGTGGAACTAAGCTTATTCCTATTGAACAATATAAAGGGAGATTGGCTCATTCTTCTTCTTGGGTAATTGTTTATACAACTGATGCACTTTATGAAGCAGAAGGCTTTAAAGCCAACCTTGAAGGCGCTGGTATCCAGACAACAATTTTAGGGCAAAAAGATGGGAGTTTCCCTGCAGTAGGAAACTTAGCCGTTATAAAAATTCTAGTTAAAAAAGGCGACCAGAAAAGTGCAATGGCTATTATCAACGATATAAATAGACGAAGTGCCAAAAAAAATTCTGACAAGGAATAAGAATCTTGAGCAATACTTCCGTGAGAATTATTGTTTCCGTAATAGGAATCCCTATTATACTTGCACTATGTTTAATTGGCGGTATTCCATTTTTGATTTTTGTACTTGCTGTTGGAATCTACTCCTTTTTTGAATTTTCTCAAATACTATTAAAAAAGAATGTCTCGGTTAATATTTTTATCGGCGGTTTATCCGTCGCCGCTATAATTATAAATTTTTACGTTAATTTTATCGAATTTAAAATACTATCTGTTTTTATAATTCTGACACTCCTTTTATTCGAGTTATTCAATAACAAACAATCTGCTGTTTATAATCTCGGTGGAACGTTATTGGGCATTTTTTATATAGGGTATTTCTCAAGTTTCTTAATTTTGATCAGACAATATTTTAATAAAACCGAAATTTTCTATAATGCCGGCGGCGGCTACTTAATCATATCATTACTTGCTGCCATTTGGATTTGTGACTCGGCAGCTTTCTTTTTAGGCACAGCATTCGGCAAACATAAATTATTCCCGCGCGTTAGCCCTAAAAAAAGTTGGGAAGGTGCAATCGCAGGTTTCGTTTTCGCAATACTAACTATGATAGCAGCAAAAGCAATTATACTCGATTCTTTATCGTGGGTTAATGTTATTTGGATTGGGATATTGATTGGAATTTTCGGACAATTTGGTGATTTGGTTGAAAGCTTATTGAAACGCGATGTTGGGGTAAAAGATTCCTCATCAATAATTCCGGGACACGGCGGAGTCTTCGATAGATTTGATTCGTTATTATTTACCGCACCTGTTGTTTATTTGTATTTACATTTTTTTGTACAAAATATTTGAAGAGCTTGAATAATTATTATCACTGATTTTCATTACGGTAACAAATATTCAATTGAAACAAACTACACTTTCTTCATATAACAATTCAAACCCAACATAAATTATTTCATCCTACTTATTAGGGATGATAAGCAAATATTAGGACATTATCTACATGCGGCATTCATTTCTAATCATTATGATAAAGGCAATTAGCAGAATGATAACGTGTTGAACATGATTATAAAAATAATACATCAAAATAATCGTTTCTCACACATCAGCTTCACATACGCCATAGTCCATTGTTTTATTACCTTAAAAAAACAAAAATGATGAAGACCCGACAGAAATGTTCTTTGCTTTATCACAAGTTGGGAAAAGAGAAAAAACACAACCCAAAAGGGAAGCGTAAATAATAGCTTTAAGGAATAAGAATTTATCCGTACCTGATATACTTGAGAAATATGTTGATAATGTCAAAAATTTTATGTACAATATCTCTGTACAATAAAAGGAGTATTGATATGTCAATTAGTTTAACATACACGCAAGCTCGAGCTAATTTAGCAAGGTTATTAGATGAAGTTTCTCTTAATAAAGAAATCGTAATCATTAATCGTAAAAATGCTGAAAACGTAGCTATGGTTTCTGAAAGTGAATTAACCGGTATTTTAGAGACGGCCCACCTTCTTCGTTCGCCAAAAAATGCGCAAAGGTTACTAAAATCATTATTGAAAGTTCAAGAAAAAAACGAAATTCCTCAATCATTAAAAGATCTAAAACGGGAATTCGGACTTGAAAAATAAAACATCTAAAAAACGTTTAACTATATTTCATTCCGAATTTAGAGAAGACTTAGCTTACTGTGTAAAAATTGACCGTAAGGTCGCTCTGAGAGTCTCAGATCTAGTAGAAGCAATAATTAGAAATCCTTCTGAAGGAATTGGGAAACCCGAACCACTTCGTTATTTAGGTAATGGCGTATGGTCGAGAAGGATTACTCAAGAACATCGAATTGTATATGTTGTAAGTAATGAAAAAATTGATTTTATTCAATGTAGATATCATTATTAGAAGTAACATAACACTATTGTATTAGACAACTCCGATACAAAAATTGTAGTAAGTCAAAAAGGTATAGTTAGTAATGTTTTAAGTATACAAAACAAAATTCCAAACATTAAAAAAATTATATGTGTTAACAAGACTGTTAATTTATTTTTAAATTGTGATATAGTTTAAATATTATTATATTGTAAACAAATGACTTACGGATATGCAAAGGATATTGTTAAATATTTTGATTTAAGGATTGACGTGGCCCCGCCGAGTCTGGTTGGAACCAGAAAATGTGATCAACAAGTATTCGTTGGAAAAATTACTTAAATTAAGAGATAAAAACCGGAATAAATGAATAATTCATTCCGTGGGCATCAAATTCCCGGGAGGCTTGTCTGGATCCGGAGAGGAGTGGAAAAATGAAAGCAGCCATTTTAAAAGATATCGGAGAAATAGTCGTTGCGGAGGTTCCTATTCCGGAACTCGAATCGGATGAGGTTCTTATTAAAGTAGCAGTTGCCGGCATTTGCGGGTCTGATGTTCACGGATTTTCTTCAGGCTTATACGAACCCGGAATTATTATGGGCCACGAATTTTCCGGGACAATTGTTGATCTCGGAAAAAATGTAACGAAATTTCGAAAAGGCGATCGAGTAACCTCGCATCCCATTCTTCCCTGTGGAAAATGCACTTTTTGTCAGGAAGGCAAGATTAACCTTTGCGATGATATGGGAACGATCGGTATCACCCACCCGGGTGCGTTTGCCGAATACATTAAAGTTCCCGAAAAAAATATATACCTAATAGGCACGGTAGGTTTCGCCAAAGCCGCTTTTTGTGAACCCCTCTCGGTTGTGATGCATGCTTACCAAAAATCAGGAATTCAGCCTAATGATAAAACTATGGTGATTGGCGGGGGTACGATTGGAAATCTCCTGATACGTGTTCTGAAATCAAGGGACGTGAGAAATGTTGTTCTTTCGGAGCCGAATGACTATCGCAGAGAAATCGCTTCTAAATATGCAGACGCTGTTTTTAATCCCATTCAAAAAGACCCAATGGATTTTTGTGAAGCTCATTTTGGGAAGTTGCCGGATTTTGTGTTTGAATGTGTGGGAATTCCTTCTACTATTCAAGAGTCCGTGCAAGATATCGTCAAAGGCGGGAAGGTGGTAATATTAGGTGTTTCAACGGAACCGGTGGAAATGGATTTCCTGGACATTATGTACAATGAAAAATCGATTCAATCGGTTTATTCCTGTACCCATGAGTTTGGAGAGGCAGTTGAGCTTATTCGCAATGGCACAATTGATCCGACAGATCTCATAACATCAGAAATTGCTCTCTCGGAAATTTCCGTAAAGGGGTTCAAAAAACTAATGAGTGAAAATCAGGATATTAAAATTCTGGTAAGACCGGAATAAGGAGGTTTTATGAAAAAAATAAGCGGAGCGGAAGCGTTGTTAAAGGCGCTTCAAATGGAAAATGTTCATTTTGTTTTTGGAATTCCGGGCGGGCAGTGGATTCCGTTTTTGGATGCTATTCACCGCATTGGCAGAAAAGAGGGATTAGAATTTATTATGACCCGCCACGAGCAGGCTGCCGCACACATGGCAGATGCATATTTTCGCCTGACCAATGAAGTAGGTGTTTGTCTGGGAACCGTTGGACCGGGTGCTGTAGATCTGGTTCCCGGAGTTTTTGAAGCCTTTTCAGAAAGCAGCGCTGTCTTAGTGTTAACGGTGCAGGTGCAAAGCTGGAAGGCATACCCGGATACCGGCTCAACGCAGTATTGCAATCACAAGGGGCTGTTCGAACCCATTACAAAGTGGAATGCCGTTGTTTCTCACTGGAGGCGAATTCCGGAACTGGTGCAGCGGGCATTTCGAACCGCACTTAGCGGAACACCCGGTCCGGTACATTTGGATATTCCTGTGGATGTGTTGTTTTATGAAGGGAATGCCGATGAATTAGTCTTTCTTCCGCCGGAAAATTATCGCATTCAGGAGAAACCGGCCCCATCGCCAAAAGTGATCGATAAAACTGTGGAAATGATTCTTGCCTCGGAAAATCCGCTCATTCATGCCGGCGGCGCCGTTCAACGCTCAGCAGCTTTTCAGGAATTGAAAGACGTGGCAGAACGATTGCAGGCGGCAGTCACAACCACCGTTTATGCACGAGGAACCTTTCCTGCAGATCATCCGCTTTCATTTATTCCGATGGGATACGGTGCGATTTCTGCTCAGGCTGAGGCCGATCTGGTCATCGATCTGGGAGCCCGCCTCTGTGCGATGGATATGTGGGGCAGGGAACCGGGATGGGGAGCTCCGGAAGAGCAAAAGCTCATTCAGGTAGATATTAATCCGGAATCCATTGCTCTTAACCGAAAAGTGGATCTGGCCATTCAGTCGGATGTGGGTGAGTTTTTACGCGCCCTGTTAGATCGACTTGAACAGAAAGGTGTGAAACGAAAAAAGCCAAATGAACGGTTGCAACAATATCGGGATACGGAGAATGTTTGGCTGGAAGAATTTCTGGAAGGAGGTGCATCAAATGCCGTTCCGATTCATCCGTTGCGGCCGGTAGCAGAGTTTAAGAATTATTTTTCTGAAGATGCCGTTGTCGTGCTCGATGGAGGAAATTCTCAGGTTTGGGCAACTTATCTGATTCGAATTAATCGTCCGTTTAGTTTCCTGGCGCAATCCGATAGCGGAATGCTCGGCGGGGGATTGCCAAAGGCTCTTGCTGCCAAATTAACCTTCCCGGATAGGCCTGTTTATTTATTGACGGGTGATGGTGCCTTTATGTTCAATGTCCAGGAATTAGAAACGATCCGGCGGCTGAATGTTCCGATTATCGTCGGTATTCTTAACGATCGCGCTTACGGTATGATAAAAGCCGATCAGCCGGACGGTCGTTATATCGGTGTCGATTTTTACGATGTGAATTTCTCTGAGGTCGCCCGGAGTTTTGGCTGGTACGGCGAGCGGGTGAAAGAGCCGTCCGAAATCCGCGGAGCTCTGGACCGTGCGGTAAAATCCGGCGGGCCTGCTTTATTAGATATTTTAATTGATCCGGAGGTTAATCTTAAAGTTCCGGATCTGGAAACTTTGGACGGCATCTGGTTGGATGAAGTCATTTAAAAACAGGAGGATTAAATCCATGTTATTAGGATCGAAAGAGTGGTGGGACAAAGCCATGGAAATTGTTAATTCTGATAAGGAATATTATAAGCTTGCAAAAGACATCAATAAAAGTTATATATTCAAAGTGCTTCCTGAACCTGAAAACGGGATTAACGAAACTATCATCATGGGCTATAAAATTGAAAACGGAAAAATGACGGAGCACTGGGAAGACAATCGTCAGACTGATTTTGTGATATCGGGATACTATAAGGTCTGGTATCAGATTATTAAAGGAAAACTTGGCCCGGTTAAAGCCATGACCATGCGAAAGCTAAAGGTAAAAGGTTCCCTACCGGAGATGCTGAAGTATAATAAGGCGACCTTGCGATGGGTTGATCTTCTTCGCACAATTGATACGGATTTTCATGGAAATTATGAATAAAAGGTGAGCGAATGGCGGTGAAATAGATCTTTTTATAAGTCAGATCCCCCAGATGCGGATTTCATGTTAAATGTTTTTAGTATCATGTTATTGCTTTTTATGGTTACTATCCAACTTTTTTTGGGTGTAACCATTCTATAACACATGAATTTCGAACTGCTACTCAGACAGGTCTTTCGTAGGTATATCTAAATCTTCCATTTTCCTATAAAGAGACGAAAGCCCTATCGATAAAGCCTTTACGGCTTTATCTTTATTGTAATTAAACTTTTTTATTGTACGTAAAATATGTTCCTTTTCAAATCTTTTTACTGCCTCTTTAAGTGAATCCGGATAATCATATTGAACAGATTCCCCACGAATATTTTCGGCAAGATCATCCAAAGTAATTACATCGTGCTTAGCAAAGATTATTGCACGCTCAATAACGTTTTCCAATTCCCTAACGCTGCCTCGCCAATTATATCCGATTAAAGTTTTCATTGTTGCATTATCAACACCGAGAACTCTTTTACCCATTTCTTTACAATACTTTTCAACAAAATGATTAATTAACAACGGAATATCTTCCCGTCTTTGGTTAAGCGTTGGGAGTTTTATTTCAATCACATTTAACCGATAATAAATATCTTCTCTAAATTCACCTGTTTTAATCTTCTCCGATAAATTTTGATTAGTTGCAGCAATAATTCTAACATCGGTATATATAGGTTTTGTACCGCCAACAGGAAGAAAATTTTTCTCTTCAATTGCTCTAAGAAGTTTTACCTGCATATTCAATTGAAGGTCGCCTATCTCATCAAGAAATAATGTCCCGCCGTCAGCCACCTTGAAAAGTCCTTGTTTTTCTTCAGTTGCACCGGTAAACGCATCTTTTTTATGTCCGAATAATTCCGATTCAATCAAATTTTCGGAAATCGCTCCACAGTTAATAGGAAGAAAAATTTTATCCAAAGCATTTAAAAGAATATTTACAAAAATCTGCAATAATTGATCCGGAACTATATTAATAGCAGGAATTTCGGTACTAAATTCAGTTTTAAAATCTACACTTTTTCGGAAGAATACAAAACACTTTGCAAATATCTCCGATTCATTTTCTTATAAATACTTTAGCAACATCAATTAACAAAGAAGGATTGTTTAAAAGTGCAGTTTTAAAAACTTTATATAGTGTACGTTTTTCAAAGGGAATTTTTTTGATAGAATGAGCGATGGAATTAAATTTTTCATCATTAAAATTAAAAATACCATCTTTAATTTTGTCAAATACAAGATGCCGCTTGCCCAATCTATCGTACCAAGCCTTATCGTAAGTTAAAATATGATTTAGATTACCCGATTTAATTGCTTGTCCGGCAATTTTACCGCCGATACTCCCGCCAATCATACCGCTGACAATACCGCCCCCTGAAAGCGGATTCACTTGCCGGGCTGCATCACCTACTAAAATAATTCCCGGAGCGGAAATTTTACCTAACGTAACAACAGAAGGCACTCCCCCGGCAATGCATGTTAATATAGCTGCATCGGGATAGTTTTTTTTTATAAAATAATCTAAAAAATATTGTGCGGTTTGTTTTTTATTCACTGCTCCGCTAACCCCAACTCCAATATTTGCGGTTTTACCGCCTTTGGGAAACAGCCAAAAATAACCCTGCGGAGCATACTCTTGACCGAAATAAAAATAGAGTGTATCCGGGTGAATATCTACATTTGATGCAGTAATTTGAGCACAACATTCCATATCCTTAAAGTCGACATAAGTTTTTAATCCTGCCCATCTTCCTATTCGAGATTCCACACCATCGGCGGCAATTACAATTTTAGAATGAATTTTGTGTTGTTCTCCCCGGAATTGAAATTTTACTCCGCAAACCTTATCGTTTTCGATAATCAAATCATTTACATAAGCACGGGTAATAATTTCCACTCCATTTCCCGCAGCGGTTTTGGCCAATTCATAATCAAATATTCTTCTTTCCAATATGTAACCTTTCTCCTCAAGCGGCAAAACAATTTCGGTACCATCGGGAGAAACAAAAGAAAATTTATCAATTACGGAAGCAATAAATTTATTATTCGAAGGGATAAACTCTTCAATGCCCGCTTTGCTAACGGCTTCGCCGCATCTTACAGGGTAACCGACATCTCTATCTTTTTCCAACATTAAAACCGAAACACCTTTTTCGGCGGCAAACCGCGCTGCCGTTGAACCTGCCGGTCCGGCACCTACAACAATTATATCGTAATTATTTTTCATTTTTTCACCGGTTCTCCCTTTATGAACTTTAATGCTTCTATAGGGCAAACCCAAACACATTTAGCACAATTTGTACATAATGCTTCAACAATATTAATCTCCGCCTCTTTAAGATCAATTGCATCTTCGGGACAAACACCGACACAGGCGCCGCAAAAATCGCATTTGTCCGGTATTATATTTATCGTCAACAAAATATCACCTACAAAATATTAGAAAATTGTATTTGGTATATAGAATTAGCAATTAGCAATTAGCAATTAGCAAAATATTTATTTTATCTCCCAATTCCATTACTTTTTACCAAATAATTAGATTTTCAAATTTAAATTTCATAGCTTTTTTAGTTTGAAGCTTGAAGTTCAAAGTCCTACGCCTGTTTTCCGACTTACATCTTCCGTTTTCTATCTTGCGGCTCGCCGCACTATAGTATTAACAACTAAATCCTTGTTTTTTTTGTTTGAAAATTTTTGCTCTTAAGTTTTTCAATTCACAATTCATCATTCAACATTCATAATTGCGACTTAGTCGCCATATGTAATTATCCGGTAATTCTAATTGAAAAAATTTTTACTCTGTTTTCCCTATTAAAAAAGCTTTCTCATCAAGTTTATTTGAAATTTCAAATACACGCTCAACATTTTTTGTATCAACTATTGCAATAAGACCTATTCCCATATTGAAAACTTTTCTCATTTCCTTATCGGATATTTTACCTGTCTGCTGAATCAACTTAAATATAGCCGGTGTTTCCCACGAATTCCAATCGACTTTTAACTTTATTGATTTCGGTACTACTCTATTCGTATTACCGAGAATACCCCCGCCGGTAATATGTGAAAAAGCTTTTATATTTAATTCTTTTTTCAGTCTTCCAATCAATTTCAGATATGATTTATGGATTCTAAGTAATTCAAAACCTAATGTATGCTGCAGCGGAGCAATTTTATCGGAAAGTTGATATTTATTCAAAAGCACTTTACGGGCAAGGGAATATCCGTTAGTATGCAGCCCATTCGATTCAAACCCTATAAGGACATCACCCGAAGCAATAGTACTGCCGTTAATTATTTCATTTTTTTCTACAACTCCCACAATAGTACCGGAAATATCATATTCGTTTTCGGCATAAAAACCGGGCATTTCAGCGGTTTCACCTCCAACCAACGCTACCCCGTTTTTTTTACAAGCTTTAGAAAGACCTTCAATTATTAAGGCGGCTTTCTCGGGAACAAGTTTCCCAAAAGCAAGATAATCCAAAAAATAAAGCGGATCGGCTCCGCATACGGCTATATCGTTCACACAGTGGTTTACAAGATCTTGCCCGATTGTATTATGTTTGTTTAATTGAAAAGCAATTTTCAATTTGGTGCCGACACCATCAACACTTGAAACAAGCACTGGTTTTTGATATTTAGATAAATCCAATTCGAAAAAAGAGCCGAAGCTTCCGATTGAACCGAGAACATTTTTATTAAATGTTGCCTTCGCAAGTTGTTTTATTCTATTTACGGTATCTTCCCCGGCGCTTATATTTACACCGGCGTTTTTATAAGTCGATTCCAAGTTTTACTTTTCCTTTATTAAATAATTTTAAGATTGAAAATTAATCTAAGTAAGATTAAAGTGAAACTAATTTTTAAATGAATGATTAATTATTAAAATTATTTACAAATATGATTTTACCCATAATTTAAAACCGTTCTCAAGTATCTTTCGGCTTCGTTCAAACTAATACCTTTTCGTTTGGAATAATCGATTACTTGATCTTTACCGATTTTCCCAATGGTAAAATATTTAGATTTCGGGTGCGAAAAATACAAACCGCACACTGAAGCAGCAGGATACATCGCCAAGCTTTCCGTTAAACTAATTCCGGTCTCTTTTTCCACATTTAATATTTCCCAAATAATTTTTTTCTCCGTATGATCGGGCTGTGCAGGATAACCCGGAGCAGGCCGTATTCCGGTATAATTTTCTTTGATTAAATCTTCATTACTATAGTTTTCATTTAAGGCATACCCCCAATATTCTCTACGCACTTTCAAATGCAGCATTTCCGCAAATGCTTCCGCAAGTCTATCTGCTAAGGCTTTTACCATTATTGCATTATAATCGTCATTATTTTTTTTGAATCTATCAACTAATTCTTCAACTCCAATACCGGTGGTAACGGCAAACATTCCAATGTAATCGGCAATTCCGCTTTCATTCGGAGCAATAAAATCCGATAGTGCTAAATTTGGAGTATTTTTCGATTTTTTATATTGTTGTCTTAACGTGTGTAAAATGGCAATAATTCCATTACGTTTTTCATCGGAGTAAATTTCTATATCATCAGCCACACTATTTGCGGGGAACAGACCTATTATTCCGTTTGCTTTAATTAATTTATTTCGAATTATTTCATCTAATAATTTATTTGCATCATTAAATAGTTTTTTCGCTTCGGAGCCAACATCCTGTTTTTTAAAAATCTCAGGATAATTCCCTTTCAATTCCCAAGTAATAAAAAATGGTTTCCAATCAATGTAACTTCTAATTTCATCTAAGGGAAAATCATTAAATTTTGTTATTCCCAATTTATTCGGTTTTACCGGCAATGTTTTCTTCCAATCAATTTTCAGTTTATTTTTTCTTGCTTCATTAATTGAAATATAATTTTTTGCCTTTTGTTGTTTTTCGTGCCGCTTACGTAACGTTTCATATTCCTTTTTTATTTCGGATATAAAACTTTTTTTTGAATCATTATTTAAAAGATTTGAGACTATATTGACACTTTTTGAAGCATCGATAACGTAGACAACCGCATTGGAATATTCAGGGTCAATCTTTACGGCTGTATGAATTCTTGAAGTTGTAGCACCGCCGATTAACAAAGGAATCTGCATATTTAATCTTTCCATTTCTTTTGCGATGTATACCATTTCTTCTAACGAAGGAGTAATTAATCCACTTAAACCAATAATATCAACATTTTTTTCAATTGCAGTTTGAAGAATTTTTTCGGTAGGCACCATAACACCAAGGTCTATCACTTCGTAATTATTACAACCGAGTACTACTCCGACAATGTTTTTACCTATATCATGTACATCGCCTTTAACTGTAGCAAACAAAATTTTCCCGGCATTGTTTGGGAGACCGGCTTTTTTCTTTTCCGCTTCTATAAAAGGTATTAAATAATTAACGGCTTTTTTCATTACACGTGCACTTTTAACAACTTGCGGCAAAAACATTTTACCCGAGCCGAATAGTTCGCCTACAATGTTCATTCCATCCATTAAAGGACGTTCAATTACATGAATTGACTCGGTATATTTTTGTCTTGCTTCTTCCGTATCCTCTTCGATATAATCCGTAATACCTTTAATTAATGCTTGTTTTAATCTATCCTCAACGGGTGCATCCCGCCATTTTTTCTGTTTCTTAATATCTTTAGCATCCTGTTTAACCGAACCGGCAAATTCAACTAATCGTTCGGTAGCGTCTTCTCTGCGGTTAAGCAGAACGTCCTCAACTTTTCCGAGCAAATCTTTTGGAATTTGATCATATACGGTTAGCTGCCCGGCATTTACAATACCCATATCCAAACCGGCTTCAATTGCATGATAAAGAAAAGCGGAATGCATTGCCTCGCGCACAACATTGTTACCGCGAAATGAAAATGATACGTTGCTTATTCCTCCCGAAACTTTTGCAAGCGGTAAGTGACTTTTAATCCAACGGGTTGCCTTAATAAAATCGACTGCATAATTGTTGTGTTCTTTAATACCGGTAGCAACTGCAAAAATATTAGGGTCACAAATTATATCTTGCGGTGGGAATCCTATTTTTTCGGTTAAAATTTTATAAGCTTTTTCACAAATTTTAATTTTCCGTTCAAATGTATTTGCCTGTCCTTTTTCATCGAAAGCCATAACAATAACTGCAGCGCCGTATCTAAGTATTTTTTTTGCACGCTCTTTAAATAAATCCTCTCCTTCTTTCATACTAATGGAATTTACAATCCCTTTACCTTGCAAATTTTTCAAACCGGTTTCTATAACAGACCACTTTGAAGAATCCAACATAACAGGCACTTTTGATATTTCAGGTTCGGAAGCAATTAAGCGTAAAAATTTTCCCATTGCTTTTTCAGAATCAATCATTGCGTCATCCATGTTGATATCAATAATCTGAGCACCATTTTCTACTTGCTGCTTTGCAACTGAAAGAGCTTCTTCATATTCACCGTTTTTAATTAATCGCGCAAATTTACGTGAACCGGCTACATTAGTCCGCTCGCCAATATTAATAAAATTAGTATCAGGTCGTAGGGTCAAGGCCTCAAGTCCACTCAAACGTAAGTATGGTTCAACTTTTGGAATTTTACGCGGTTTAAGTTCGGCAGCCATTTCTGCAAAAACTTTTATATGATCAGGGGTTGTCCCGCAGCATCCACCAACAATATTGAGATATCCTCTTTCACCGTAATCTTTAAGAACCTCTTCCATCGTCATGGGAGATTCATCGTATTCCCCGAATTCATTAGGCAAACCTGCATTAGGATAGAGACTGACATAACAACCGGCAATATTTGAAAGCTCTTCTATAAATTGACGCATTTGTTTAGGGCCTAAAGAGCAATTTAATCCGACACTTAAAAGATTTTTAGTATTTGAAATGGAATTCCAAAATGCCTCCGTAGTTTGTCCGGAAAGTGTTCTGCCGCTCATATCCACAATTGTAAAGGAAATCATTATCGGAACATCCTTTCCGATTTCATCACAATATTCTTGTATACCGTATAAAGCCGCTTTAGCATTAAGTGTATCGAAAATCGTTTCTATTAAAAGAATATCCGCACCGCCTTCAATTAACCCCTTTGCCTGTTCATAATACGCTGATGCGACTTGATCGAAAGTTATATCCCGATAACCCGGATCAATAACTTTTGGTGAAATTGACAATGTTTTATTTGTAGGTCCCATTGAACCTGCAACAAATCTTATTTTGCTGCGGTTCTTTGCATTGAATTCATTTACCGCTTCTTTTGCCAGTCGTGCCGATTCATAATTTATTTTATATACCAATTGTTCTGTTTTATAATCCGCTTGTGAAATTGAAGTGGCATTAAACGTATTTGTTTCTATTATATCCGCTCCCGCTTCAAGATAAGCAAGATGAATATTTTTAATTATTTTAGGCTGTGTAAGAGAAAGTATATCATTATTACCTTTTAAATCGATTTGGTGATTTTTGAAGCGTTCCCCTCTAAAATCTACTTCTTTTAAATTATGCCTTTGAATCATAGTGCCCATTGCACCGTCGAGAACTAATATTCTTGAATTTAATTCTTCTTTTATTTTATCAAACATCTAAAACCCTTTCATTATTGCTTTTTTGAAGATGAACAGAAATATAATTAAATTAAACATTAATAAAAATCAATGATAGAAAAGGAGATAAAATGATTGTTGTAACCGGTGGTGCAGGATTTATTGGTAGTGCGGTTATTTGGAAACTTAATCAAATGCACAAAAAAAACATAATCGTTGTAGATCATCTCGGCAAAGATGAAAAATGGAAAAACTTAAATGGGTTAAATTACGTAGATGCTTTTCATAAAGACGACTTTATTGATATGGTAATTGGAGAACGTATTCCTTTTGATATTGATACAATAATACACCTTGGTGCATGTTCTTCCACTACTGAAAAAGATGCGGATTATTTATTATATAACAATTTTAAATATTCTCAAGCATTAGCGGAATTTTGTATCAACCGCAAAATAAGATTTATTTATGCATCTTCAGCCGCTACTTACGGTGATGGAGCGAATGGATATAATGACGATATAAATGAAATTGAGAAATATCGCCCGTTAAATATGTACGGCTACTCAAAACAGATGTTCGATTTATGGATTAAGCATAAAGGCTATGATAACAAGGTGGTCGGGCTTAAATATTTTAATGTATACGGACCAAACGAGTTTCATAAAAAAGATATGCGCAGCGTTGTACATAAAGCATTCGAACAGATTAGAGATACAGGTAAAGTCAAATTGTTTAAATCTTATAATAAAAAATATAAAGACGGCGAACAAATGCGCGATTTTATTTATGTGAAAGATGCGGTTGATATGACCCTTTATTTTATTGAACATCCTGAAATTAATGGAATTTTTAACGTGGGAACCGGAATTGCACGTACTTGGAATGATCTTGTTACAGCTTTATTTAATGCACTAAACAGACCCGTGGATATTGAATATATTGATATGCCTGATTATTTGAAACATAAGTATCAATACTTTACACAAGCTAATCTATCTAAAATTCGTAATGCCGGATACAAAGCGGAAACATACACCTTAGAAAAAGGTGTGGAAGACTATGTGAAAAATTACTTGTTAAAATCCGGTTATTTAGCATACTGAATCTTTTCTACACATTTGTTTAGGGGGTGGAATTGAATAACTTGTATATAATAAAAGAATAATTAACTGTTATTAAACACGTTAGGGGTTGTAATTCGATAATCTGTTTTATTGCACCCCCTTAAGAAGATAAAATAATGAGCACTTATGTTTTAATGAAAATACTTGAATCTGCTCCAAGCAGATACGATAAAGGTATTCAAATTCTTACGCTTGGGAAATTAAATAAATATTATGATGATCTGATTTCTCACATAGAAAAAGGGCAGAATATACTTGACATTGGCTGTGGTACAGGGGTATTAACGTTAAAAGCAGCCCGAATTGGAGCTAAGGTTAAAGGAATTGACGTTAATTCCCAAATGTTGGAAATTGCTCAAAAGCGGGTTGCCGCCGCTAATCTTACCCAAAATATTAAGTTAAGTGAAATGGGTGTTGGTGAACTTGAAAACGAAGAATCCGGAAGCTATGATACGGTTATGAGCGGTCTTTGTTTTTCCGAGCTATCCGATGATGAAATAGTTTATACCTTAAACGAAGTAAAAAGAATTTTGAAACCCGGCGGCATTTTGCTGATTGCCGATGAAGTTAGCCCTAAAAATATCCTAAAAAAAATAATTAATTTGATTATCAGAGTTCCCCTTGTAATAATAACATATTTAATTACTCAAACTACTACTAATGCGGTAAAAAATTTATTAGAAAAAATACAAGAATCGGGTATGATAATAGAGTCGGTAAAACTAAATAAATTAGAGAGCTTTATTGAATTAGTTGCAAAAACCCCGAGAGGGAAAGTAAAATGAAATTCATTAAATATATCTTTGTAAATATAATTGAAACCCTGCTTAGAGGATTCCCTTTCCCAAGCAAAACAGGCTTAATCAAAATAGGAAACCCTCACAGAAATTCGCCTGTTTTTTTAACCTGTAATTTTCATTTAACCGTAGAAAGAGTAAAACGCGCATTGAAAGGAATGGACGCCTATCTGCTTGTTGCCAATAGCAGAGGCATTAACGTGTGGTGCTCTGCAACAGGTGGGCTTTTTACAAATCATGATGTTATCTCGGTTTTAAAAACAAGCAAAATTGAAAAATTAGTTGATCATAAAGATGTGATACTCCCACAACTTGCCGCCACAGGTATCGAATTAAAAGTGATACAAAATAAAACCGGATGGAGAGTTATCTGGGGACCGGTGTACGCAAAAGATATCTCTCTTTTTATCAAAAACAAGCTGAAAAAAACTGCTGAAATGCGAAAGGTCAAATTTCCATTGGTACAACGAATTGAAATGGCAGTTATGTGGGCATTTCCATTTTCGATTATTGCATCTCTTATTGCGCTTCCTTTTTGGCAGAATGTTATTTTACCTATAGCGATTTTATCGTGGATTTTACCATTTTTAATTTTCATTTCATCTCCTTTTTATTCCAAATGGCTTAATCCGAAGAAAAAGAAAACAAGTTTTAGTAAATACACCGTCATTTTCGATTTCGGTCGCATCCCGCTAATATTATGGGCTGTTTTTATACTATTCATTGGCGTTTATAGTGGATTAACAGCCGATTTTACGTTTGCTTTTATTTCCCGTTGGAGTTTTATTTCGTTAATATTTATTCTATTAATAAGCATCGATTTGATGGGCAGTACCCCGGTTTACAAAAGCGGTTTGCACGAAGACCGGTTTTTAAAAGTTATTCTTGATGAAACAAAATGTAAAGGAGCCGGTTTTTGCGAACAGGTTTGTCCGAGAAACTGCTATTATGTAGATAACGTCAGGCACATTGCAACCATTCCCCGTGCTGAGCTATGTGTACAGTGCGGTGCATGCATCGTCCAATGCCCTTTTGATGCTTTATCTTTTAGAAGTCCCAAAAACGAAAAAATACCGCCGGAAACAATTCGTAAATTTAAACTGAATCTTTTAGGTAAACGTTTTGTGCATTAATTTCCGTAAATAAAACACATCTGTCCAAAATAAGAAACACAAAATTCTTAAATCAAAATTTCCGAAATCTCAGAAATTAAAAGGGGTTTGATTTTGGGTTAAAAACCTTGTATGTCTAAAATATATTTAGAACAAAAAAGGTTTTTGAAAAGACAAAAAAAATGAATAAGTAACGAAAGAGAAGGATAAAACCCTGGGGAACAACCCCGTCTCGAAGTTTCTTCCTTTCGTCAGGTAAAAGTTGAGGAATAACATGGTAAGAAAAACCGTATTAGACAAGGCTAATCTTACCTGGCAAAACACCTGACCAATTCAAATTAACGTTTGCTTTCTGGACACGTCAAGCGGTGCAAGAGTTAATAAAACTACGATTTGCAATAACAATGCCGATACACACAGTAGGTGAATACCTAAAACGTTGGGGCTTCACACCACAAAAGCCATTAAAGAGAGCTTATGAACAACAACCCTCAGCGGTACAAAAATAAGGGTATCTAAGATTGCTCAAAAAGCACGAAAAAAAGATGCTGAGATTCACTGTGGGGCAATGAAACATGAATAAGAGGTGAGACAGTCAGCATGGAAGGAGTTATTCCCCCAAAGGAAAAACACCGGTAATTTGCCTATTATTAATTCCAATTAAAAACTGACCAAAATTCCGCAGAAAATTGACCATTAAAATTACTGAAAACTAGTCATATTTTTCAACCTAAAACTCTTATCGTTAATAAAAAAAGGATAAAAATGATGAAGCAGCCTATCGAGAATGGCCGAAACAACAACTTCATCATTGAAGATCTCGCCCCATTGTTTAAAAGGTTAGACGTAATAATAATCGAACCTCTTTCATAATGCTTTGGGACCATCTGGAAAAAGAGTTTAGCAGTCTGATCAGATAACGATAGATAACCTAACTCGTCAATGATCAGCAAATCAAGACGCGCTAAAGATTCAAGTTTTTTGCCTTAGGCATGGCTATGCCATTTGTAAAGAGATATTGAAAGAAAACAATATACACATAGACAGCATGACTGTATGATTGTATGGAAGAAGGAGATTTTTATGCTTTTCAATCATTCATACAACCATACTTTTTAGATATTCCGGAATATGTAAATGTTTATACTTTTTCTTTTTTTGCGGTTTATCGCGCTATAGTATTCCCAATTAAATTCTTGTTTTTTATGTAAAGAAATAACGATTTATTG
>CAZXJG010000017.1:0-12649 GCA_964640985.1 uncultured Melioribacteraceae bacterium
GACTTTAGTTTTTTATCCGATTTAATTATTATTTTAAATATTTTATTTCCGTCTTTCCAAACTTTAGCGGTAAAAAAAGATTGTTGTGTGGAACCGTCGGCAAATTTATAAATTAATTTAATACGTGTCGGAATATTACCGATTCTTTTTATTAATACAATAATATTATCATTATTAATTTTAACTTTTTCTATTGCAAGATCAGGATAACCAAAATCATAAAACCAAGGGTTCCAAAACCAATCTAAATTTTGTTTTGATACTCGATTAAAAGTATTAAAAAAGTCCAAAGGGATAGGATGATGTCCGTGCCATCTTATGATATATTCTTTTAATGCCTTTTTGAAAAGTGTTTTTCCTAATAATACTTCCAATTCTCTATAAGCAGAGCCTGGGCGCGTATAAAAATCTGTTCCAAAATATTTACCTCTATTATCATAAGAAACAACCATAGGAGGAAGTTCGGCTTCATATCCGGCAGAAGATTCATATCTGTAAACAATCCTTTTCCAATAATCGTATTTTGGCTCTTGACGATCAAGCACATTCCTCGGGAAAAAGGTAGCCCAGCCTTCATCCATCCAAGCATATTTGCTTTCATTAATTCCCATAAAGAAGGGGAAATAACTGTGGGCAATTTCATGAAAAATCAATTCTAATGTGCGGGCACGTAATGTGGGTGCACCGTCGTTTGTCATCATCGGCGTTTCCATCCCCCCGCCGCGCCGATTATTGCAAAACGATGTTATATGAGGATAAGGATAGGAGTATCCGGGTAATTTATTGGATAGATATTGAATTGTTGTTCTGGCGAATTGTGCTGCTTCGTTATAATTAATTGTACCGTATTTATAAACCGCATCGGTCAATACTCTTCTGCCGGTAGTGCTGTCAACTTCAATACTGGCGCCGTCCCATACATAATTATTACTCATTGCAAAAGAAAAATCAGTTACATTTTTAGCTTTAAAATTCCAAGTGTTTAAAAGATTTTGGGCTGTTACCTTGTGCTGTTTTCTGTCGTCGGTAGTTATGATGTGTATTGTTTTGTCGGACTTTTTTGCCTGTAAATATCTTTCATAAATTTTGGGTTGATAAACTTTTTCAGCATTAATTAAATTTCCAGTTGCCCAAATTGTATAGCCTTTCGGAACTGTAAGCTGTACATTGTAATTGGAAAAATCGTTATAAAATTCTACAATTCCCTCATATTCAATTCTATCCCAGCCGTCAATATCATCGTAAACAGATATTTGGGGATACCAATAAGAAATAAACATATCACCGTTTCCATAATTTCCCATTCGTAATGTCATTTTACTCGGTATTTGAAATTGCCATTTAACCTTTATTTTAATTGAAGATTTCGGGATTAGCGGCTTTCTTAATTTTACATACATGTTCGTAGATGTACGCCTTACTTCGCTGCTGTTGGGACTAACATTCATCGTATCATTATTGATTATCATTTCTTTTAGATCAGTACCGTTCGTGATTGCCTTGCTATTCATTGGAAAATCACGCGCCGCACCTTTTTTGAAAATATCTTGGTATAATCTCATTACTATGTTTTTTAATGTATCGGGACTATTGTTATAATAGGTAATTGTGGCTTCTCCAACTAACTCGCTGCTGTCGGGGAAAATTTCCGCTTTAATTTTATAAATGGAACTGTTCTGCCAATAATTAAGTCCCGGTTTCCCGTCCATCGCCCTTGTTCCGTTTTTATAGGCTTTTTGAATATTCAGAGGAATATACAAAGAAGATTGTTGTGCATAAGTAGCAGTAATAACAAATAAAAAAAGTATAGCAAAAAGTTTTTTCATGTTAAGCCTCTATTAATTAAAAATATGTTTTTATTTGGATGAATATCCAATGTAAAAGTTTCATTATTTCGTTTCTATTTTAGTGAAAATTTTGATGTTTTAAAAAATAATGTTGCGGTTAATAACATTTTTTCAACTCTGCATTCAGATATTCAATTTAGTGTAATTGCCGGTTATTCAAAAATTTTACACTCTTTATGTGAGCTTTGTAGTATTCAAATTATTCCTTTGTTTTTTGTAAAAGGATTAGCCGCGAATTCGCGAATTATATTTTTTAAAAAAAAGTTATTCAATTTAGATAAATATTTAAATTACAAAATTTGAATGTTGAATTAATAGCATGTTATGAAAGAAATAAGTTCCCTCCAATTCGGAATAAACATACCCTCGGTTCATCCTATGGAAAATGATGCCGTTAAAAGCTTATTGGAAAAGACAATGGGACTTGGAATGATATCGAGGCTCTAAAACGAATCGGAGAGTTAATTGAAACAAAATTATAACGGTAACACTTATTATTCTTACGAACCTTACGGAAGTGAAAAAAAAATCGAATTAAGAGACTTTGCCTTTCGTTTAGGGGGTGGAATAGAATAACTTGCATATAAATACAAGAATAAGTAACCGTTATTAAACACTTTTGGAGTTATAATTCGATAACTTATTTTTTATTCCACCCCCTTGATCAATTTAAATAGATGCAACAACTTTGCGAAAATGAAATCCGTAAACAGCAAAAGTAAGAGCAACCGAAAATTTTTTCGGATATTTAAACAAACTCGTAAATAATAATTTCCAGAAATAGATTCTCCCTTTTTCAATTATGCCGAGTTTCCAAATCAGTTTAAGAAAAGCTTTTACATCGGTAAAATTAAGTCTGTATGAATTCCAAGATGGTAATTTATAGTTTAATAAAAATTGTTTAATCCGTTCATAATATCCTTCTTGTGAGTAAATAGTATTAAGAATATTACTATAACCTTTCAATAATTCAGGGTAATTCATTTTGGGGATGAAGTTTATAGTTCCATCCACATTGTTGCCTGTTATATTTTCAATTAAGCGGTTTTCCGATTTTAATCTTTTATATAATTTTGTTCCTCGCGGTGCGTTTAATAATCCTACCATTGCGGTAACAATTCCGCTTTTCTGTATAAAATTGATTTGTCGATTAAATATATCGGGATGATCATTATCGAAACCGACAATAAAGCCACCGGAGACAATTAAGCCGCTGTACTGTAATTTTTTTATGGAAGCTACTAAATCGCGCCGCAAATTTTGTGATTTACCGCATTCAATTAAGCTTTCGTCATTAGGTGTTTCAATTCCGACAAAAACATTAAAAACCCCTGCTTCAACAAGCATTCGTGTTAATTCCTCATCGTCGGAAAGGTTTACTGAAACTTCAGTAATGAAGCGGAAGGGATAATTTTTTTCTTTTGACCAATTAATTAATGCCGGGAGTAACTCTTTTTTCAATATTCTTTTATTCCCAATAAAATTATCATCAACAATTGAAACATCGCCGCGCCATCCGAGCGAGTAAAGCCGATTTAATTCGCCGA
This sequence comes from uncultured Melioribacteraceae bacterium, assembly GCA_964640985.1. Lineage (GTDB taxonomy): Bacteria > Bacteroidota > Ignavibacteria > Ignavibacteriales > Melioribacteraceae > CAZXJG01. The sequence continues at coordinate 3,395 of CAZXJG010000017.1, forward strand.
GAAATTGTTCTTTCTTTTTTACACGCGGGCGCCTTCCGTTAAGCATTGTGATACTGCAGAATTCACAATCATAAGGGCAGCCGCGTGAATATTGTATGCTCATTGTAGCATATTTTTTTATTTGAAGAAGATCCCACCGGGGAACCGGTGTTAAGCTGATATCCGGAAATTCTGTTGATGTATAAATATGTTTCGGCACTCCATTTTTTAAATCTTTTAGAAAAAGCGGAAAAGTAATTTCCGCTTCATTTAGAATAAAATAATCCACACCTAAAAAATTTTGATATTCCGTTGTAGCTAATGGTCCGCCGGCAACAATTTTAACACCGAGTTTATTGGCACGGTATATAACTTCTTTAAATGATTTTATATGAACATTCATTCCGCTTAAAAAAACATAGTCCGCCCACAATATATCTTTATCTTTAAGAGGCTGCACATTCATATCAATTAGTTTTTTCTCCCATTCTTCGGGCAGCATTGCAGCTATTGTAATTAAACCGAGAGGCGGTTCTGCAGATTTTTTGGAGACAAATTTAAGTGCATTGTTAAAGCCCCAAAACGTTAAAGGGATTTCAGGATACACTAATAATATTTTCATATTTATCACCTTGTAAATTAGTCGAATTTTATACTCTATTATGCGAATAATTTGGCAGAAATTTTGTAAAAGTAATGTAAAAATTAATTCTCTTGCTTTGGACTTTTCAGAAGAAAATAAGATATTACAATAGTTATATTAAGAGAACAATATTTAGATGTATTCCGGGTAAAACTTTATATGAAAAAAAGGCATTCTTTATTTTATTATATATTTATATTCGTACTTGCCCAGTTAGCTTGGTTAATGCTTCTCGGTATTTGGATTTATTGGTATGTTACAAATAATATCGTTTTCGAAAGAGGCAACAATGCAGCTTCACAACAAATTGTTTATGACACTTCACGGGTTTTTGTTTTTGTAGGCGGAATTATATTACTGGTAGGCATATCTTTTGGCCTGTCGTTAATTTTTAGAAATTTATTTGTGCAGCTTAAATTAACCAATCTCTATGATAATTTTATTGCTAATATAACACATGAACTCAAATCCCCCTTATCTTCAATTCAATTATATTTAGAAACATTAGATTCCCGTTTTGTAGAAAACAAAAAACGGAAAGAATTTATATCGCTCATGATAAAAGATGCCGACAGGCTTAAAAATTTAATTAATTCTATTTTGGAAATTTCAGCACTTGAACAAAAAAAAGCTGTGCATAATTATCATTTATATGTTATGAATTCTATTATTAGAAAACTGATAAGTGAATTAACAAGCCAATATAATCTTCCCGTAAATGCGGTAAAAATTAATGGCGATGCTCCGTGTAAATGTGTAATTGACCAAAATGCACTTAAGATAGTTTTCAGCAATTTAATAGATAACGCAAAAAAATATTCAATTGAACCTGTTGAAATATTAATAAAAATTTACTGCGATAATAAAAAAGCCGTCATAGAATTTAGCGACAACGGTATAGGTATTCCGGCTAACGAAAGGAAAAAAATATTTAATAAATTTTACCGTATTTATAATAATAATATTCCTAATGTAAAAGGAAGCGGCATCGGTCTTTATTGGGTAAAAGAAATTATCAAAGATCATAGGGGGAAAATATTTGTTGTTAATAATGGTAAAATTCAAGGAACTACTTTTTGTATTGAATTTCCGGTTTATAGTAACTCTAAAAAAAGGTACTTAAACTACCTTTTAAAGATTACCAAAACAAAAAAACAATTGGATTTTGATAATGAGTGATATAAATAATTTAGGCAGGCGGATTTTATTAGTAGAGGATGAAGAAACATTAGCTATTGGATTGGAATATAATTTAACCGAAGAAGGTTACAAAGTTAAATGGGCAAAAGACGGTAAAGAAGCTCTCAAATTAATTACTTCCGAAACATTTGATTTAATAATATTGGACATTATGCTGCCGTATATTAACGGGTTTGAATTAGCCGGAGAGATTAGGAAACGCTTTGCTAAACTCCCCATTTTAATATTAACGGCAAGAACAAAAGTAGAAGACAGAATAAAGGGATTGGAAATTGGTGCCGATGATTACTTAACCAAACCATTTCATTTACAAGAGTTTCTTTTGCGGGTTAAAGGTATGTTGAAACGGAAGAAATGGTATAAAACCGATACTAAAGAGCTTTCGATTTATAAATTCGGGAACAATGAAATCAATTTTGATAACTTGGAATGTAAAAGCGGAAACCGGAAATTCCATTTAACTTCACACGAAGCTATGGTGATGAAATATTTAATCGAGAGAAAAGGAAAAATTGTTTCGAGAGAAGAGTTATTAAAAAATGTTTGGCGGTTGGATCCGGGTATAGAAACTCGAACTATTGATAATTTTATTTCGCGGTTAAGAAAGTATTTTGAATCCTCCCCTTCAAATCCAATTTATATTAAAAGCATCCGCAGCGCCGGTTATATGTTTGTAGATGTAGATTAACGAGTCCGAGCAAGTGCAAAAACGTCTACCGTGTTATCTGTCGTTTTTTATTTGAAAAAAAATAAAAGTGCGGTTACAAAAACAAATATGCTGAAAGTCAGAAAATAAGAACGTATTTTTAAGATTAATAATATTTTGATCAGTACACTAATAATTCTAAGTGTAACTCGACGAAAAAAATTACACAAAAGCTGCAGCGTAAGCACATAGCTTCACCAAGATTAAATAAAAATTTGAGAATTAATTATGATAATAATTGTAATATTTTTTATTGTTAGTATAATTCTAAGCATGGTAGGTTTTGGCGGAGGTGTGCTTTATGTTCCCCTTCTTCTGGCGTTTGGATATGGATTTCAAGAATCATCCACAATCAGTCTTTTTCTAATAACCATAACCGGATTATCCGCTTTTTCACGTTTCAAAAGAGCAAAGCTTGTTGATTTGAAGCTGGCTTTTGTTCTGGAGTTTTTTACTGCTATAGGTGCTTTTGTAGGAGGTTTTACATCGGTGCATTTTCACGAAGAATATTTAAAAATTTTATTCGGAATTCTATTAATTATGGCAACTATTTTCCTTTTAAATATGCAAAATGAAAAAACAAATAAGAAATCGCCGAAAACAGGATTCGGTTATTGGCAGCGTAAATTTAATGGCACTAATTATAGTGTTTCAATACCGCTGGTAATCCCGGTAATGTTTACGATTGGCTTTTTAGCCGGATTACTTGGTGTTGCCGGAGGATTTATGAAAATCCCGGTTATGATACTATGGATTGGTATTCCTGCAAAAATTGCAATTGCAACTTCATCTCTTATGGTTGGATTAACAGGAGCATTTGGTTTGGGAGGGCATTTGTTCAGTGCATCTATTAATTGGCCCTTGGCTATTGAGTTGGGTATTGTTGTTTTTATCGGTGGTCAAATCGGTTCCAAAATCTCAATAGGGCTACCTGAAAAAAAAATCACAATTGTTTTAGCATATATTTTGTTAATTATCGGTGTGTATATGATTTTTAGATCGGCTTTTTTATAATATGTCAAAGCTATACATCCGTAAAATTTTGAAAGTCTGCTATTTCTTAGTTTCTTAGAAAAATATTTTTTGAATTGTACATAATGCTTTAGTTATATTTAGTACAGGATTTAATTGTTCATCGATTTCATATCGCACATATGTTTATTTATTTTCATTTATTTTCAAATTCACTCTAAAACCAGCATTAAATATGGCTTTTGTTTTCGGTAGTATTTCTTTCATATTTTCATATTCATCAAATAGGTTTTTTTGAATATTACTCTCTTTTTCAATTATCGGATAATTGCTTATAAACAATTCCTTTCCGTTTTGATTCCCGTTTTCCCCAACATTTCTCATCCCATAGGTCAGATTCCATTCATTTATATAAGCAAATGAAAATAATTCTCTTATATGTTCACTGTCATCATATGTTAACAACCATTTATGATTTGCATTTTTTAAAACTTCCGCTAATCTTTCATGATCAAATGATTTATGCAAGTTGCCATTTTTTCCGTATAAAGCTGATTTTGTTGCAGAATAATAGGGCGGGTCAAGAAAAAGGAATACATTTTTCCCTTTTGCTTCTACAACTTCTTTATAATCTAAATTAGTAATTAACGTATTGTTTAAGATATTTGAGAGTGCTTTAACTCTTTCAATGCTAGAGCGTGTAAATCTTTTTTCAAACGCAGCTTTTGAAAATCCGCCGCTTTCACTTGTTCCCGAAAATGTAATACGATTAAATACAAAAAATGCAGCAGCTTTTTTTAAATCATCAAATTTTTCAATATTTTCGATCAAATAACGATGTAATTTTTTCCCATTAATAAACTCGTCTTTCCATTGTTGAATTTGATTGATTAATTTATTGGGGTTTTGTTGAGTATGTTTCCAAAAGTAATACAGATTTGGGTAAATATCGTTTATCCAATATTTTTTATTGGGGTATTGTTGTTTGAAGGAAACAAAGACAGAACCACCGCCCAGAAAAGGCTCTCTAAATTCATCAAATTCAGGAACCAACGGTGCTATTATTTTTACAGCTCGGCTTTTCCCTCCAGGGTATCTTAGTGGACTTTTTATCATTTGTTTAACTTTTTTCAATGGTTACTAAAAATTCATTTTGATTTGCTTCAATAAATAAGTTTGTTATTATTTCTTTTTGATTTTTAGAGAATTTGTTTTTTGAAATATAATCTTTTTTTTTGCCTAAACAATCAATTGACGAAATATTACCTTTCAACTTTGTAGAGGTTAATTTAATAACCGGAATAGGTTGATATTTTTTATTGTTGATAAAAACATCCTTTAAGTTTGTATAAAGTATCATTTTCAATAAACCGTCTTTAATATCTCCAACGCTTGGAAGAAGTGCCTTTTTAGAATGTTTCCCTTCAATTAAATAAACCCTATCGTTTTCAATATTAATCTCATCTGTTGTGAAATAGTATTTTCCACCAAGATAATTTTCTATTGTTATTTTTGCTTTTGTGAGAGTTGATAATGCTTCTTTTGGTTGGATTGTTTGTATTTCACGGTTTTGGGCTTCTTTTGCTTTTTGTCGCGAAGTTTCCATAAAGTTTTTTACTCCGTCAATAAATTGATTTGCAAATCTATCAATTCCTTGTTCTGAATGAAATTCAACATCAAATTGTTTCCCTAATTTTTGATAAGCTGATTTTGCTTTTTGGATTAATTCTGGAAAAGTATTTTCAATCTCTTTTAAATTCCAATGTAATGCTGAACTATGGTAATTTCTAATTTCTTTAATTTTTTTCTTTATTAATTCGTTATCAAATCTCTGGTTAGTAATTTTGTTTTCTCTTGTTAGATGTTTCTCAGCTTCGCTGTAGTAAGCAAAAATAACAAATACGTCTAGTAGACTCATTAATGAAACTGTATCCCACTGAATAAAATCTCTGTCACCCTTATGCCCTTCATCTTTAATAATTGGGATTACTGTAATCCTTTTTGAGCTTTCAAGTGTATTGTAAACTCTTTCATAAGGATAGGAACGAGTTCGTTTTGGTGAAACCCATTTTGATAATCCAAATGAAAAATTTCCATCTTTTACAATGCAACTTGCAGGAAATTTATTAATGTCAAAGTCTTTGAGTTTAAAAACTTTTAATTTGTTTGCAAGTTTTATTTGATACTCAATTCCTGTTATTTTTGCTGTTATTTGCATTTTTTTTACTTTCTATATAATCTAATGTTACAAATCTGTATTTTCCCTTATTTCGCTCTAAAATTTCAAAGGTGTCATTATTTCCCCCTTTTTCAAGACTAACCTTTTTTCGTATTATATTCTCTAAATCTCTAATGATTTCGTAACCAATTGAATTTCTTCTTAATTGTCTTGCTACTTTCATTGTTGTTCCGCTACCAAGAAACGGGTCAAGAACTGTTTCTCCAACATAAGAAAATAATGTTATTAAACGGTATGCCAATTCATCGGGAAAAGCTGCAATGTTTTTTTCTAACTTTGAACCAGGCAAAACATTTGTCATTTCCCAAATGGTTTTATGCCAATTGTTATTTTGAAACTCTCTTTTATCAATTTGAGACTGCTCTCTGATTTCCTTTGAAATAGAACGATAATCGAATTTTCCTTTCTGAAAAATCACAATACTTTCCAATAAATTATCCGGATAAAAATACATTGGATATGGATTCTGTAGTAAAACACCGCTACGTTTACTTATTCTTAAATATCCGTCCGGTTTTTTCCATACAATTTTATCTCTGTAACGAAAACCGACGCTTTGAAAAATTTTTATTGCATCTGCTGTAATTGGATATTTTTGACCATCTACAAGCATATCGTCAATATTTAGTGCGAATATCCTTCCATTTTGTAAAACCCGGAAGGACTCTTTTGCCATTCGTTTTAATACACCAAGATATTGTTCATAGTTTTCAAAAAGTCCCTTATAATCAAAAGGTGCGTTAAAGTAAGGTGGAGATGTAACTATAAAATGAATACTTTCATCGGATAATTCCGTCATGCTCATACAATTTCCGAATATTACTTTATGTTTAGTATCCATTTTACCCTTAATATTAAAGCCTAACTTCCAAATATTTGACTGAAAAACAACAAATAAGATACAAATCTTAAAATAATAACCCAAAGAATAAATTTCCATCCCCTTTTCGTCCTTTAATCGTTCCCGCGATGAAAATAGTCAAAATTACCTATGTTGCAAATCCTAAAATTGTAAGCTTACTATCCAAAACATTTAAAGTTTTTATAATTGTACATGTTAAATTGATTAGAAAATTTTTTCGTTTTGAAAAACGAGAGATGGTTTACAAAATGCTCGCCATCTGCATACAGGAATTTCATTTTTCAACACACATTATTTACAAGTTATTTTACCTGTAAAAGAAACCGATAAAAATCTGCCAAAGAACCAAAACCTGAAGTTAAATTATTTGCTAATTTTTTGCTAAAAAGAGTATTGTCTATTTTTCTATTACAGACTAAATAAAAACTCTTACGTTGATACCAATCCTGAATTTCTTTTGATTTTGCTTCATCAAAAATTCTTTTATATTTCTCTCCTTCCAAAACGAATGTTTTTTGTTTTGAATAAAATGAGATTGCTTGTTGAAATCTTTTTGGTTTTTTATCAATTAGTTCACGGAATTTTTTCATTGTGTTTGGCGTAGCGCTGTAAAATCCCATTCCAAATCGATACAAATCGGGCGATATTTCGAAAAAATATGCAGGTGCGTCTTTCCAGTCTTTTTGCGGTCTTTTAAATGTGATCCACATGTTTGTTTTAAATAGTGATTTGTCTTTAGAAAACCGGGTGTCTCTATAAATTCGGGAAATTGTTTTGTTAACGGCAGGTGTTACTTCAAACAAGGAATCAATGTCTAACATGAAATAACTCAAATCAGCAACAAGATTACGTAACGGTTCTAATACGTAACGGTTGTAGGTCTGCTTATTTTTCTCAAACCAATCTTTGTTGTTGTTCCTTTTAAGATTATTTAAAAAGTTTATAGTGTTTTTTGAAAACCCGGTAAAGTTTTGTTTTCGGTTCATATATATAACCTTTCTATGTTGTCGAGAAACGGTCCTCGACATCATAGGGTATGAACTCACTCCTGCCTCCCAACAGGCTAATCTCTCTTCTCACAAAAGTCGAGAAAAGAGATGAATATTTTAAAATTCGAAAACCAAAAGAGCATTTTGCTTTTTTTGCCGCAAAAAATGCAATATATATAATTACCACTTTAATATTTCACAGATTTAAATTTGTGATTCTTTTGTGCGGCGAACAACTGCAATGAAAAATCCCGCTACCATAAACAATACTCCCGCCCAAACTAAATTTATGAAAGGCTTTATACTTGCTTTCACCGATAAAACTTCTTTTGGCTTGTTAACTTTTGTGTTTGTATTGTTTAAATCACTTAAAACCAAATCGACCTGACCTGTAGCGCTCATTTTTGTCATTTGAATTTTAATATTAGCTTCGGGCAGTTCGGCGGATTGATAAGATGCCTTACCGTTTTTCATAACATACTTAGGTTCAACTTTATATGTTTTATTACCTTTTTTAACAAGAATTTCCGCTCCTATAGAAAAGTTGCCTCCCTCTTGCATTTTATTCATTGAATTTTTAGGAAAATCAAATTTTTTGAACGTTATTACGGCATTTTTATAAGTGTGGCTTTCTCCTTTATTGAGAGATACATTTTCGCTATTGCCGCCGTTACGGTTTTCTTCATAGCCAAGCGGCGAAATATAGAGGTCCTTTGTTAATTGGTGCAGTATATCGGGTTCCCGCATTACGCTGTTATTAAAATCGGAAATAAACATAACAGGAGACACAACGGAAGCGAAACTGCCTTTTTTTACTGTAATATTAAATTTATATTTTTCACCATGATCAAACGGAGTGTATCCTTTAAAAGTTAAATTATAACCGAAAGCATTAACCGGTTTGCCTTTTATTAAATCTAAGGAAACTTCCTTCGAATAATTTCCGGATCCAATTATTCCAAAGAAAAACAGGGCAATACCGATATGTGCAACGTAAGCTCCGAGATGATTTCTTTTGTTTTTAATGATTTTAAAAGCAATTTCTAAATTTATAAAAAGAGCAAAAGAGGTTGATAGCGTAAATATAATAAGTATCAAATTATACACGCCGCCAACAAATACAATCAAAGCAGTTAGAATTATACCGGAAGATATTGAAAACGCTGAATTTTTAAGAAGGTTTTTACCTTTTGTAAATTGCCATTTTAATAAAAGGCTGAATCCGTTTAAAAAAGCAATAATTATGGCAAGTGGTAAATTTAACTCATTGTAAAAACGTATTTCAACAGATTGCCCGAATATTGGTGCAGAAGTACCAACCAAAATTATAATAGCCGAAGCAATTAAAGTAACCGAACCGGTAAATAAAGCTAATTCACGCGATAATAAACTATCTTCACCTATATTAAATTTGCTGATGCTTTTCCAACGCCAAATTAAAGCAGCTATGCCCAAACCGGCAAAAAGGACAATAAATAAAACTAAAAACAAATAAACAGCTTGACCAGGATTTGTAAAAGAATGTACGGAAGCATCTCCTAAAATTCCGCTTCTTGTTAAGAATGTGCTGTAAATAACCAGAATAAAAGTCAACATTCCTAAAATCAAATTTGTTTTAACATATCTTGCTACGCCCTTTTTTTTCTGGGTTCTTTTTTGAATTAA
>CAZXJG010000017.1:12659-14783 GCA_964640985.1 uncultured Melioribacteraceae bacterium
CCTGCTACCGCGATAATCCAGGGTACTAAACTCGCATTTTCAACAGGGTCCCATCCCCACCAGCCTCCCCAGCCGAGAACACCGTAAGCCCAGTAACCGCCTAACATAATAGCTGCCCCCAAAACCATTGCAGCGCTTAATAACCAGGGGAAAGCTTGTGAAATCCATTCTTTATAATCATCTTTAAGTAGTGCAGAAAGTGCAAAAGCAAAAGGTACGGTGCTTAAAGCAAATCCTAAAAATAAAATTGGGGGATGAATTTGCATCCAGAAATTTTGAAGTAATGGATTTAATCCCTTTCCATCAATAATAAAATCTTTTAACGTAATTCCACTTGCTTGTAATATTGCAACAAGGTTCGAATTTAATTTAACGAATGCCTGGGTTGAACCCGGCTCTTGAAATATGTGCCCCTGTAAAAATGTTGATGATAAATAAATCGGATTGATTTTTTTTATACTTATAAATGTAGGTTGAGTCCAAATATAATTAAAAGGACTTTTAAGAAGCGGACTGACCATCACTAATAAAAACGCTAATGTTAAAGTAAAAATAAGCATTACGCGTTGTTCGAGATCTCCTCTTTTCGAAGTGTAGTTCAGTAAAATTATGCCTACAATTGCTGTAAATAAAGTCCACAGCATAAAGCTGCCTTGCTGACCTGCATAAAAGGTAGACATCAGCAATCCGGTAGAAAGCCCTTTACTGCTGTAATCAAATATATATTTATATTGGTATTGATGAGTAAGAATTGCATTGAGCAAAATAATACTTGCAGCAATAACAAATGTGGCAGATAAATAATAACCTATTCTCGCATTTTTAAGTGTATTGGCATATCCTTTGTAGGATAAATAATACATAACCATAGAAAAAATGCTTGTAAGTAGTGCAAGGGTGAGCAGTATATTTCCGATCATATATTAATTCTCCAATATAAGATACTTTATGAGCTGGAAGGCGAGTTAGAAGGTTTTTGTTTATATTCCTGCTCATATTTTGAAGGGCATTTAGTAAGAATATCGGTAGCATGAAAGTAACCGTTTTTATATTTACCCGTAACAACTACACTCGAAGCGGATTCAAAGTTGTTCGGCATAGTCCCTTTGTAAACAATCTTCATTTCTCTACCGTCATTATCTTTAAGAAAGAAAATAAATAAATTTCTTTGTTTATCAATTTTATAACTTTTTGTCTTATCCCAGCTTCCGGTAGCTTTTGTGGTTTTATGTGACGACATTACTTTCGCAAAATCATTTTCGTAACTGATATTTGTTTTGGTGAAAAGATATCCCATCAATCCAAGAAATACAATTATAATAAATCCGCCAATCATATATTTGTTTTTCATAATTTATGATTCTTAATTTCCTTTTCTATTTCTTTTAATTTTTTATCTGTATTTAACTGAAAAAGGAAGATTCCTAACCAAATAACCAATACAATTACCATAACAATGTATATTGAATATTTTCCCATGAATGAAAACAAACTTTCCAATTTAATCCTCAAATATTTTTTTTGATAATTTATCTTTTATGATGATAGTTCTATATCGAATTTTCCACATCCAGAAAAATAAAATTGTAAAAGAGAATAATGAAGTAAAAAATACTATCAGCATATTTGCATTCATTTCAAAATCGACAACCGGTCCTCCACTGGTGTCGTTAGCCGATCCCGGATGTAAGCCGCTCATGATTCTCGGCATAATAAACACGAAAAACGGTACCGTAAGAAATGCAATAATAGAATAAACAGCCGAAAGACGGGCTCTTTTATCTTCGCTTTCAATAGCGGAACGGAGTGCAAACAAAGAACCGTAAATTAATAAAAGAACAAAGATGCTTGTTTCACGCGGGTCCCAATTCCAGAAAGAACCCCATGTAAATCTAGCCCAAATTGAACCGGTGATTGTTGCTAAAATACAGAACATCATTCCTAATTGAAGAGCTGCTAATGACTTTGCATCATCATCCATATTTTTTTTAAGTAAATATCTTATGCCGAATATCATTGTCATAAGAAACGCTATTACAGCCAACCAAGCAGATGGTACATGGAAAAAAATGATTTTAGCTTTTTCTTTAATATTCAATAAATATTTCTTAGAAAAATACCTCA
>CAZXJG010000017.1:14793-30370 GCA_964640985.1 uncultured Melioribacteraceae bacterium
AACGATTTTGATTTTTTCTTCAAGACCCTTAATCATAGGAAATTGATACCATGTATGCGGATTATTTACAATAGGAAAGGCAATTCCCGCTATAATTACAAGACACATTAAAATAAATAATAAAATTTTCCAAATCATATTATAACAAAAATAAATTATTTTTCATTTATAAAATAGTAAAATTTAATTAACTCTGTCATTCAATCTAAAATAAACATTTTAAGAAATTTGAAAACATAAAATAAGTTTATTTTACCTATAAAACCTTGTAAATATAAAGAGATATTTATTAATTAGCTATGCAATTAGGACATAAAATCTTTTATTCTGCAAAAGTCTAAAATTTTATTTTGCTGTTATTTGTATATAAAAACTTCTACAATTCGGGGACAAATTAATTTTCTCGATTCGTTGAAAAATGGTCCTCGGCATCATAGAAATGCCAAACTGTTGTCCCGCTTTTTGATTTTAACGTGCATAATGATACTTTAAGAATGTTTCTACAATAGAAAGTATTGCTTCTCTCGAAAATCGGGATCACAATAACAATCAAAAATCGTTCAATTTAGATGAAAAATTAAATATTTAATAAACTATCCTCTTAATTTATCCAAAAGATTGTTCAATTTTCGTGCTTCTTGCAGGGACAAATTTTGAAGGAAATCATCAAATTCGGTGTCTAAATTATCTAATTTTTTCAGCAGGTTTAGTCCTTTTTTAGTAATTATAATATCAACTTTTCTACGATCGGAAAGGCAAGTTTTGCGGTTTACCAATCCTTTGGTACGCAGCCTTTCAACAATGCGGGAAGCATCGGACATTTTATCAAGCATCCTTTCCTTTAACAAGTTTACAGTAGCTGCTTTGGGATACTGTCCCCGCAATATTCTTAAAATATTATATTGCTGTACCGTGATTTTGTATTTAACAAATTTTGATGAAATAAAAGAATTAAGCCAACTGTATGTATAAATAATATTTACAGTTAATTTATGATACTCATTTCTGAAATGGTCTTGTTTAATTTCTTTTTCAAGTTCCATTAATTATGATGCCTTTTTTAATTCCGCATTAATTATTAATTTTACTTTTTTACTTACAATTGCGCCGCCGGCTTCTAATAAAGCATTCCATTTTAAACCGTAATCAAATCTATTTAAACTTCCGGTAATTTTAAAGCCGGCTTTTATATTACCCCACGGGTCCTTTACTGTTCCGTTATATTGAACGTTTAAAATGACCGGTTTTGTAATTCCTCTCATGGTTAAGTTACCCGTTAGTTTATATTTATTCCCTTCAACTTTTTTAAATGACGTACTTTTAAAAATAATTTCCGGATATTTTTCCGCATAAAAAAAGTCTTTTGAACGTAAATGTTCGTCACGTTTTTTATTATCCGTATCAATGCTTTTCGTTTGAATTGTAAACTTAATTTTTGCATTGTTAAAGTCGTTACCATTTGTTACAATTACTCCGTCAAAGTTTCTGAAATAACCTGTAACGGTTGAAATAACTAAATGCGTAACGCTGAACATCACGTCGGTATGCGCTTGGTCGAAAGTCCATTTGGTTTGTGCAGATAAACTTGTGAAAGTTAAAACCAACAGAATTGCAAAAAAATTTATTTTTTTCATAATACTCCCCTCTTATTTTTTTATAAATTATATATAAATATATGTTATAACATTTAATGTTACAACATACATTTTAACAATTTGTAAAATTAGTTTATAGGAATTTTGAATAAAAAAGTTCACCGCAAATATTTTGTGTGCTGATAATCTGACTAAATTAATATTCCGAATTGAAATTTTTGAGCGGCTTTTTATTTAAATAATGCAGAGTCTAATTTTTTAAGTATTTATCGAACCAGAGTTTTCTTACCCTATCAACTTCTTTTCTGTGTGTTTTTAAAAAGTGATCTCCATTTTCCAACATTAATAAGCGAAACGGCACGCCGGTTTTTAATAATTTATAAGATAAATCCAACGAATCATTTGGAGAAACCATTTTATCTGCTGTTCCGTGAATTAAAAGAAGCGGAGTTTTCTTTGAAAGTTTTTCGGAAAAATTTATAGCGGATCTCGCCTTACATTTTTTTTGAAATTCCTTCGCATCATAATTGCCGGATGAACTTTCAAAAACTTTTTGTATCAAAGTATTTTTATTAGAGTCACATTTTATATTTGCAATTCCGCTTATGGAAATAGCCACTTTGAAAATACTTGTTTTTGCAAGTGTTAAATAAACCATCATTCCTCCGCGGCTCCAACCTTCTATAGCAAATTTAGAAGTATCTGCAAAAGGCAATTCATCTGTAAGGGGAATTAAATTCAACACATCATTCAAATCGCTGCCGCCGAATTCATCTTCTCCTTCACCTCCGGCATTTCCCCGATATTGTGTTTCCAAAACCACATATCCCCAACTTGCCAATTGCCCGAAAATTCCTTGAGCATTAAAATTATCTATTGCACCGGCGTTTTTAAACCCGCCCCTACACCAGATAATACAAGGGTATTTATTCATTGTGTCTTTCGGATATGCTAAATAGCCTTTAATCTTAAGTCCGTCGGATAGATAAGTAATATTTTCAACAACTGTATTATTAACGGAATTTTCGCCCCATCCGCTTTTAATCATTTTAATTTGAGTTTGACTTAATTTTAATTTATCTCTTTTGATAAAAAGCTTACTCATATTCCAAATTTCTAAAATATTGATATTCTATTTATTTTGTAATAACCATAAAATAATTTAATTTTGACTTAATTGTTGAAAAAATTATAAAAGGATATGTCTAAAAATCATAATAAACAGAAAACCGAAAAAAAAGCGGAGAATAAAACATCTAAGAAAAATGTTTTTATTCCAGCAGGCGGAATTCTCATTTTAATTGTTATTATCATCTATTTTTTTGTCTCGATCGGATCTAACAATAAAAATTATACATCAGAGTCAAAACCTAAAGTGTCTATTACAAACAGTGTGTATAAATTTATCAAAAACGGTGAGCTTACTTTCAATAAAAAAAATGGGAATTTAATCACAAAAATTGATATTGAAATAGCCAACACAGCAGCAAAACGAGAACAGGGGTTAATGTATAGAACGTATATGGCTGAAAATCATGGAATGCTGTTTATTTTTGATAAAGATCAATCCCTTTCCTTTTGGATGAAAAACACCGTAATTCCGTTAGATATGATTTTTATCAATTCCAAATTTGTTATAGTCAAAATTCATAAAAACACTATCCCGTACGACGAAAGTCAGTATTCGTCGGGAAAACCGGCTAAATATGTTGTGGAAGTTAATGCCGGGTTTGCCGATAAATACGGAATTAAAAAAGGGGATAAAATCACATTTAGAACAGATTAAATTATTTTTAAAGTATTTATTTTATCTCTGCACTCAGTTCGAAATTGCAAAATTACTTAAAACTTCTTGTGAAGGTTTTTATTTCCAACTTTTTAAAAAGTTAAATTTCGAATACGACAATATGCTAACTTAAATTATCAGAAAATAATTTTTCGGTAATACTTAATAATTTTAATTCAATTAAACTGGAGTACTTATGAAAAAAATATTTTTGTTTTCATTGCTTTTTGCATTATCTACTTTTACAATTGCCCAAAGCAAAAAAGATTCTCTGAATTCGTCCATCTTTTCAGGGTTAAAATTCAGAAGCATAGGGCCGGCATATACATCCGGGCGCATAGCCGATTTTGCGGTCAATCCGAAAGATAATAGTGAATATTTCGTCGCATCTGCAAGCGGCGGTATATGGAAAACGACAAATTCCGGCACAACATGGAAACCGGTTTTTGATCATTACGGAGCTTATTCAATTGGAAGTGTTGCAATGGATCCGAATAATCACAATGTAATATGGGCAGGCACCGGGGAAAGAAACAGTCAGCGCGCTTTGGGTTATGGTAACGGTGTTTATAAATCGGTTGACGGCGGTGCTTCTTGGAAAAATGTCGGACTAAAAAGTTCGCGGCAAATCGGTTCTATAGTAATTGATCCCCGTAATTCAAACGTTGTTTTTGTTGCTGCGCTCGGTTCCGTTTGGGGACCAGGCGGAGATCGTGGTGTATATAAAACCGAAAACGGCGGCAAAACTTGGAAGCGGGTTCTTTTTATCAGCAAAAACACAGGTGTAAGAGATTTGGTTTTTGATCCGCGAAATCCCGATATTCTCTATACTACTGCTTTTCAACAGAGACGTCATGTTTTTACAAAAATCGGCGGCGGTCCGGAATCCGCAGTTTACAAATCCACAGATGGAGGTAAAACATGGAAGAAAATTATGAAGGGATTACCACATGTGAATTTAGGCGGATTGGGTATTGCTATTTCTCCGGTGAACCCCGATGTTCTATATTTAATAGTTGAAGCTGCAAACGGTAAAAGCGGATTTTTCCGCTCAACTGACCGCGGTGCTACTTGGAAAAAAATGAGCGATCATTCTTCGAGCGGTCAATATTTTAACAGAATTTTTTGTGACCCGAAAGACGTTAATAAAGTTTATTCGTTGGAAACCGTTTCAAAAGTTACTTTGGACGGAGGTAAAACATGGAAGCCTATTGGTAATAACAAACGTCACGTGGATGATCACGCTATGTGGATTGACCCTAAAAACACAGACCATTTTTTAATTGGCGGTGACGGCGGTGTGTACGAAACTTTTGACGGCGGTAAAAATTATCTTTTTAAAGATAACCTGCCTGTAACACAATTTTACAGGGTTAACGTAGATAACGCTTATCCTTTTTATAATGTTTACGGCGGCACTCAAGATAATGCAAGTATGGGAGGACCATCACAAACATTAAGTAAGGACGGCATTGTAAACAGCGATTGGTTTGTTACTAATGGCGGCGATGGATTTTGGGCAGTGATAGATCCTAAAAATCCTGATATAGTTTATGCCGAAGCTCAATATGGTAATATGGTGCGTTACGATAGAAAAAGCGGTGAAGCCGTTGATATTAGACCCGAACCGCGTAAAGGTGAACTTACATTTAAATGGAATTGGAATACCCCTTTAATTATTAGCCCACACTCGCATACAAGACTTTATACCGCTGCTAATAAAGTGTTTCGCAGCGACGACCGCGGCAACACTTGGAAAGAAATAAGCGGCGATTTAACTGCAAAAATAAATAGGAATCGCTGGCCTGTAATGGGGAAATATTGGAGTATTGATGCAGTTGCTAAAGATGTTTCCACTTCTTTATACGGTACAATTGTTTCGCTTGTAGAATCTCCTGTAAAAGAAAACTTGCTTTATGTTGGGACCGATGACGGACTTATTCAAGTATCGCAAGACGCAAAACATTGGCGTAAAATTGATAAATTTCCCGGTGTTCCAAAATACACTTATGTAAGTGATATTTATCCTTCGAATTTTGATTCTAATGTTGTGTTCGCATCGTTTAATAACACAAAAAGAAATGATTTTACACCATACTTATTAAAAAGTACCGATAAAGGGAAAACATGGAAATCGATAGCGTCAAACCTTCCGAAAAATGGTGCTGTTCATACAATTAAACAAGATTTTGTTGACCCCAATTTACTGTTTGCAGGAACGGAATTCGGCTTTTTCTTTTCAACAGACGGCGGACAAAAATGGATACGGTTAAAATCAGGCTTACCCGATATTTCGGTCAGAGATATTGCAATTCAGAAGCGTGAAAATGATTTGGTGCTTGCAACTTTTGGACGTGGATTTTATATATTGGATAATTACTCGCCTTTGCGCCTGATTTCTAAAAAATTGTTAAATGAAAACGCCTATCTTTTCCCGGTAAAAGATGCGCTTATGTTTATTAAAACTCCGGCTCGCTATGGTACCGGTTCAACTTATTTTCATGCTAAAAATCCGCCTTTCGGTGCAACATTTACATACTATCTTAAAAAGGTTCCGAAAACATTAAAAGAAATAAGAAGAGAAAAAGAAAAGAAATTATTTAAAGAAAGTAAACCTATTCCCCAACCGAGTTATAAAGAAATTATGAAAGAAAACAGGGAAATAAAACCTTATCTGATTTTTTCAATTAAAGATGAAGCCGGCAATGTAGTAAGAAAATTAACTGCATCGGCTAAAAAGGGTATTAATAGAATAACTTGGAATTTACGTTATGCAGGATTTAATCCGATAAAATTAAAAAAGAACAAATTTAATCCTGCTGCAAAAACAACAAGCAGCATGTTGGCTATGCCGGGTAAGTATAATGTAACTATGTTCATTGTAACGAGAAAAGGAATTAATAAATTAGCCGGTCCTGTTGCATTTAATGCAAAAGTTCTTCATAACACCACACTGCCTGCGCCGCAAAGGAATAAACTCGTTGCATTTCAGAAAAAAGCAGGTAAGCTTGCCAGAGCAATTTTAGGAGCGGAAAAGTTTACTACCGAGTTAATGAAAAGAGTAAATTACTTAAAACAGGCGTTGTTAAATACACCTGAAGCAAATTACAAACTTTCGGCTAAAGCCGATTCAATATTCAAAGAATTGGGTGATGTTCAATATAAATTTTACGGGCAGCCGCCGAGAGCAAGTCAAGAAGAAATTCCTCCTGAACCTGATCCGCTTAATCTTCGTTTACAGGTTCTTATTTATAATCATTGGCGTTCAACTTCTCAAATTACACAAACGGAAAAAACGGCTTACAATGTTTTAGCAGAAGAATTTCCGCCTGTTTTGGAAAAGCTTAAAAATATTTATAAAGTTGAAATTAATGGATTGGAAAAACAAATGGAAAGCCTTAATGCTCCTTGGACACCTGGAGTAATTCCCGTATGGGAAAAGAAGTAATTATTATTAAAAATTATTCGGGCTGTACCAAAAGCAAACTACTTTTGGGAACAGCCCGGTAATTAATTTATTCGTTGTACACTTTTTCTTCAGTAAACTCAGCGCCTTCGGCGTCTTCTTCAATATCCCGTACTTTCGGCGGATTAGCAAGAAATTCTTTATAAAATTCGTGTTGAATAACCAAGTCCATTATCTCATTGGTTCCTGTCCAAATAGTAATTAATCTTACATCTCTGAGAATACGTTCAATAGGGAAAATATTTGTGTAGCCGATACCGCCTAAAATTTGCATTGCATGATTAACGACTTCCCATGCCGTATTGGTAGAGAATTTTTTTGCTTCGGAAACCAGCCGGCGTATTTTACCCGGGGATGCATCGGAATCGGCTGTTTTTCCGGCAGCATAATTTATAGCTCTTGCCGCATCTAAAAGAGTGATGCTGTCGGCAACTTTAAAATTAACAGCTTCGAAAGAGCGGATTTTTTGTCCGAATGCCTTACGTTTGTCGGCATAACGGGCAGCAATTTCAATTGCCGCGCGTCCCATTCCAACTGCAGCTCCGGCAGAAGTCATTCTTTCAGGGATCATCATTTGATGAAAGACTTTAGTACCGTTTCCGATACCGTTTTCACCACCAAGTATATTTTCAACAGGAACAGCCGTGTCGCGAAAAACCAATCTTCCGGTTCCGCCGCCGCGTGTACCCATTAAACCGTAAAGATGCTCCACCGTTACACCGGGCCCTCGTTCAACTAAAAATGCCGTCATTGCTTTTTTAGGATCATCAATCCCTTCAACCTTTCCATATACGAGAATCAGATCCGCTCCTTCGGCACCAACCACAAAACGTTTTTGTCCGTTTAAATAAAACATATTTCCTTCGCGGTGTGCTGTGGTTGTTGCGGCAAAAAAATCAGATCCGCCGCGGGGTTCGGTTAAACCTTCAGCCACTCCAATTTCTCCACGAATCATAGGTTTTAAATATTTCTCTTTTTGCTCGTCGGTTCCAAAAACATGAATAGCCTCACCAACTATGGAAACTAAAGAGTATAAACAACCCAATGAGGTCCCCAATACACCCACTTCTTCCAATGCAACCATCTCGGAAGTCCATGGCAGTCCGGCACCGCCCCACTTAGGATCGAAACGAAGTCCTAATAAATTGCGTTTACCTGCTTCCTGTAAAAACTCTTTCGGATATTTCACTTTATCGGCATCCATATCCAATAAAAGCTGTTTCGGTACCCACGAAACAAAATCCCGCATTTTCTCTCTTAGTTTTTTATCGTCATCGGTTAGCATTGCGTTTGTTGACATTTTATTCACCTATAACTTGTTAAAAATTAATATTCGATTATACACAAACCTTATGAATTCGAATATTTTTTCCTAAGCAATTTTTTATCTAATTTTCCGGCACTTGTTAAAGGAATATCATCAACGAAAATGAATTTATCAGGAATCCAGAATTTTACTATTTTTCCTTCATCTACTTTTTGAAATAAAAATTCTCGAAGTTCTTCTTCCGTTAAATTGCCGTCAGGCTTTACAACTGCGAGTGGTCGCTGTCCCCAACGGTCGTCGGTTTTAGGAATTACGGCAACAAGTTTAACCGAAGGATGGTCAGATAAAATTGCTTCTAACATTCCGGTAGGTATCCATTCTCCGCCGCTTTTTACGGCATCGCCTTCTCTATCAGCTACATAAAGAAGTCCGTTTGGATAAAACAATCCGATATCTCCGGTTCTAAACCAATTATTCACAAAAGTTTTTTCTGAAATTTCCGGCTCTTTATAATATCCTTCCGGAAGCCAGGGGCTACTAACCCAGACTTCTCCCAAGCTTTTTCCATCGTGTGGAATTTCTTTTCCTTGTTTGTCACGTAAAGAAACCTCTACCATCGGCAAAGGTCTCATTCCCACACGACGCCATTGAAAAGCCTCTTCGCTTTCGGGTGAAATATTTTCCGGTACAACGGATATTGCCGTACCCAATTGGTCGGAACCGCCGTAAATTAAACTGAACATAATATTAGCCTCGTTAGCCCGTTTGGCAATTCCCGAAAGGAAAGGACTTCCGCCAGTAAGTACTTTCACGTTTTTGAAGTCAGGTTGTTCTAAAAGCATTTGTAATTGAGTCGGCACCATATTTAGCCACGTTACATTTTCATTTTTAATTATCTGCAATTGTTTTACCGGATCTGCAGCGCCGGGTAAAACTAATTTAGCTCCCAAATATACAGGGAAAAACGCCATACCCCAGGCGTGAATATGAAAAAACGGAATTAGCGGCATAAACACATCGGAGCTACTGACACGTGCACCCGATTTATGAAGAGCTAGATGGTGAAATAATTGGATTGACCCAAGTAAAACGCTTCTATGTTTATAACGAATACCTTTAGGCCTGCCTGTAGTGCCGGTTGTATAAAAAATAGAAAAAATATCATCTTCTTTAACATTATCGGCTTCAGGTAACTCAGCTTCCTTCCCGCTTTCAAGCAAATCTTCGTATCTGTAAACTCTTTCGGCTTCCGGCAGAGGATATTCGGGGTTATCACTCATAATTATCCAATTGGGAAAACGTTTCGTCAATGGTTTTGCTGCATTCATAAATATATCCGATACAAATACCCATTCATCTTCAGCGTGTATCATTGAATATACTAATTGTTCGGGAGCCAAACGGAAATTGATTGTATGAATTATTGCACCCAACATAGAAAGTGCAAAATGTAATTCCAAAAAACGATTTGTGTTTACATCTAAAACTCCTACAACTGTTCCATGTTTTATCCCAATTTCTTTTAAACCGTTGGCAAGTTTTAAAACCCTTCCGTAAAAAGATTGATATGTAAGGCGTTTATTTGATGAAACTATTAGCTGGTCGGGATGAGTAATCAAGGTACGGCGGATAATTTCGTGAACAACATATTCTTTCATTATATGCCTCCTATTATGGTTTGTTTAATTATCGTCAAAGCGAAGAATTCTATGATAATTATTATTAGTATGTCATTAATAATTTAAATGTTCAAATAATCATTCCAAACTTTGTAAAGCTCATAGGTAGCACGAACATCTTCGCCGCAATAAATTGCAATATCCTCAATTCTGCCGGCATTATAAAGTTCTTTAACATCCATACCTGAAATCCCTTTGGATTTCGGTGATTGAATTCCAAATGCTTTGCAGTAAAAATCGATGTTGAATTTTCTTACTAATCCATATAATGTGAATTTATCTAATAAATCAATATGATTTTTATTGTTATAACGACTGCCGATTAAATTACGAGTAGGTTTTATTTTTAGTAATGCAGAACGTAATATTAAAAAAGGCAAATCGAAATTTCTTCCGTTAAATGTAATAATTTGTTCACATTTAGAAACGTATTCCCAAAATAAATTGATAATATCGTTCTCGCTTTTTTCTTCGTATTTGATTTTCTTTTGCTCGGCTTCCCAAAATTTTGAACCGTTACCTTCGAATAAAACAAGTGAATTCTCCGTTTCAATATTTAACATTCCAAGTGCAACTACCTTAGCGGTAAATGGATACAGACTTAAATATCTTTTTGCTTCTTCAATTTTTTCTTCTCTGATTAAATCATCTTTTTCCCTTTCAGCATATCGTAAAATAAATTCTTGCTGTGATTCGGAGAGCAAATTAAAATCGTATCCAACAGTTTCAATATCTAATATTATCTTATTCATTCTTATAGACTTTTTTGTGTTTTAAAATACGAACATTTACCGAAACAATTTAAAAATTTGTTCGGTAACAAAAAATATTTTTTACGTGGAAAATTCTAAGAAAAATTCTGCATATTGAAGTAGTTTTCGAAAAAATACTTATCGGCATAACAAAACAATCACAAAGTCCATGCGTTTAGTTTGTCGGAATGCAGCGTGTGAAAACATCAAAGCTTTATACAAAACAGCAATTCATATTTAATAATTCAATCATTTCTTTATTTAATGATTTTTATTCTGAATTTGACTTGGCAAGATATTTGAACTCATGTAAATCAATAAGTAATGTTTTATTCAAAATTGTGATGTTTATTTAAACAATTATGTATGCTGATATAAACATTAATTATTAATATTTTAAAACTAAAGGGACACAAAAAAATGACTAATTTTATTAAATGGAGCAATAATGACAAGTGCAAAGTAAAAATTATTGATCACCAGCACGCTGAAATTGTTCAAGTTATTAATAAAATACACAATAATTTGAAAAAAGATAATTCACTGGAAACAATTAAATTTTCAGAAAATTTATTAAAATTTCTAAAAGAGCATTTTGATTCTGAAGAACAATTAATGAGAAAATTTAATGATCCTAATTTCATTTCGCATAAGCTGGAACATGAAAGGATGTATAAAAAAACCGAAAAATATCTTTCGAATGTTATAAACAAAAATGATAAGATCGATTTTGAATTTTTGAAATCATTTAGACATTGGATGTTTAATCATTTAGATTTTAATGATAAAAGGTTAGGGACGTATTTAAACTCAAAAGGTTTTTCTTAAAAAGGCACATTAATAACTTGCAATATTTATAAATAATTATCTATTTTCATTATTAAAATCCATTAAAAAAAATAATTTCGCAGAATATTATCAATTGCAATAATGAAATTTATTACTAACATATAAATTTCACTCGTTATTTCTCTTAAACAGGTTATTAGTTAAATTTTTAAAAACAATGAATAATTTTTTTACCTCGTTAATAGATTTCTTTTCCCCTCGAAAATGTTTACACTGCAAAAAAGTGTTATCTGTGAACGAAACGAACCTTTGTCACGAATGTTATTCACAAATATCTTCACCTACGAAAGAATATCTCAACAATGAATTTGAAAGGAAATTTAAAGATGAACAATTAATTGACGATTTTTTTTCTGTCTTTATGTTTGAGAAAGGAGGGCCATTACAAAGTTTGATTCACGAACTTAAATATAAAAGCAAATTTACCGTTGGATATTACATCGGAAAACAAATGGCTTTATTAGGAAATGAGAAAATCAAAACGTGGCAAGTAGATTTTATAATTCCGATTCCGCTTCATATTCTAAAAAAAACGGAACGGGGCTATAACCAATCGTATTATATTGCAAAAGGACTAAGTAAAGAGATCAAAATTCCGATGAAAACCGGTAAAATAAAGAGGAGAATTTTCACTAAATCGCAGGCAACACTTTCGGCAAATCAAAGGAAACAAAATATTAAAGGTGCATTTAGTTTAAATAGGAAAAATTTTGTTAATCAAAAGCGGGTTTTGTTGATTGACGATGTTATAACAACCGGAGCAACAGTTTCGGCTTGCGGTGAAATTCTTAAAAAAGCAGGTGCGCAAAAAGTTTTTGCTTTGTCTACTGCAATAGCAAGTTATTAAATTACATTTTTTCGGGAGCTGAAACGCTGAGTATAGAAAGACCGTTGTATAAAACGATTTGAACTGCTTTTATTAACGATATTCGTGCCTCTGCCAAGTTTTTTTCTGAACCGATTATTCTGCAATCGGTGTAAAATTTATGAAATTTTGCCGCAAGTTCTTCAAGATAAACAACGATTTTATGAGGCTCAAAATTCAAAGCGCTGTCAATAATTTCTTCTTTGAAGAGATAAAGTTTTTTCAACAACTTTTGTTCCGCATCCGTTGAAAGCAATTCTAAATGTTCCGTATTGTCTTTCAATCCTTCCTTTTTTACTATTCTTAAAATAGATGAAATTCTCGCGTATGCATATTGTAAATAGAAAACCGGATTTTCATCGGAGTGCTTTTTCGCCAAGTCAAGATCAAAATTAAGATGACTTGTCATACTTCTCATTATGAAAAAATACCGCACAACATCTTTACCAACTTCATCAATTAATTCATCTAATGTGATATAATTTGCTTTTCTGGTGGACATTTTAACAATTTCGCCGTTTTCAAATATTGTAACAAATTGATGGATAAGCACCTTTATTTTTTCCGGATTGTAACCCAGTGCCTTAACACCGGCTAAAACATCAGGATATGTAGCCGAATGGTCAGAGCCGAACAAATCGACACAAAGGTCATAACCTCTTTCGAATTTAGTAACATGATAAGCAATATCCGGCAGGCGGTAAGTCGGTTCTCCGGTAGATTTAATAATTACTTTATCCTGTTCATTTCCTAACTCAGTTAATTTAAACCAAAGTGCGCCGTCTTTTTCATAAGTTAAGCCTTTGCTTTTCAAAGCATCAATTGTTTGGTTAATTTTATTTTTATCGTAAAGGTCCCGTTCGTTAAAAAAGTTGTCGAACTTGATATTTAATCGCTGCAGGGTACTTTCAATATTTTTGAAAATTTCTTTTTCAGCTCTTTCTTTAAATTTTCCTTCAGGTTGTTCGTCTTGCAAAGAAGTGCCGAATTCATCAAAAAGACGCCTGGCAATTTCTTTTATGTATTCGCCTTGATAGTAATCTTCAGGAAATTCAATTTTTTTGCCGCACAGCTCCAAATATCTATGTTTAACGGAATCGCCGAGAACCCGCATTTGTCTGCCTGCGTTATTAAAATAATATTCTCTATCAACATTGTAGCCTATCCATTCTAATAAATTAGCTACCGTATCACCAATTACGGCATTTCTTCCGTGCCCGACAGTTAAAGGTCCTGTAGGATTTGCAGAAACAAATTCTACTATTACCTTTTTACCGTTAAATTTATTGCTTCTGCCGTAATTAATGTCCGATGTTATTTTTTTAACAATTGAAGGAATATATTTTGGCTGAAAGAAAAAATTAATAAAGCCTGGACCGGCAATTTCAATTTTTCGTATTATTTGGGAATCGTAATCTAAAGCGGAAATAATTTGATCGGCTATTTCGCGTGGATTTTTTTTAAGTGTTTTTGTTAACAACATTGCGGCGTTTGTAGAAAGATCCCCATGTATTTCTAAAGAAGGAGTAGTAAATCGTATTTCAATATCTTTTAAATATTTTAATTTTTGAGCGGTTTCATGAAATAAATTTGTTAAATATTCTTTCAATCTAATCTCCGGTTTTCAGTTTAAATGTATTACAAAAATTTTACGATTTTATTCTATTTAGGGGATGAAATAGAATAACTTGCATATAATCCAAGAATAAGTAACTGTTGTTAAACAGTTTAGGAGTTGCAATTCGATAACTTATTTTATTCCATCCCCTTAACAATTAAATTTTAAGATTTGTTTATTAAGCAAAACAATTTTTTAATAATGTGCTTTTACGATTTAAGAATTTACTTCGGGAAATTCTTCATCTTTTATTTCAATAACTTCGGCATCGCCCCATAATTTTTCAAGATTATAAAAAAGGCGTGTATCGGTTTTAAAAACATGGACAACGATATCAAAATAATCGAGTAATATCCACTTGCCTGTGTTTGTACCTTCTTTATTTATACATTTGATCCCGATTTTACGCAATTTATCATCAATTTCATTGGCAATTGCTTTAACCTGAATATCTGAATCTGCCGAGCAGATAACAAAATAATCGGCAATGGAACTTATTCCGGCAATATCCAATATTTTAATATCATATCCCTTTTTGGTTAAAATTATTTGAGCTATGTCTTTTGCAAAGTCAATTGATTCCAATTTTGTTTCCTATTTTAATGGTTTTAATTTATAATAATCCCGCCCGAGAATAATAGTTACATCAAGAAAATAATTATTATTAAGCTGCTGAATTACATTAGATTTTTTAACTCCCAGTGCCCTGGCAACCTTTTCTGCATTTGCAAAATTACCCGTTCTATCTATTACAAGGGTTTGACTTATATTGTTATAAACATAATTTCCAACATTTACAACATCAAAATTTTTTTCCCGCAGATAATCTGTAAATCTATCGGCTAATCCGGTAACTCCACATCCATTTAAAACTTCGACCTGGATAATATCCGACGGTTTCTCTTTATTTATTATCGGTTCAGCTCTTTTTTCTCTGCCCGATAATTTAATTACCATCGAATAAACCAAAAAAATAATAAGAGTTAAAAGGATAAAAATCATGATATTCAATATCAAATTGTTTGTTGATGATCGAATATCATATTGTGTTACAGACTTCTTTTTTTTACTCAAGGCTTTGAAGATAATTATATTTAAAAAAATAACCGGTAAAACCGGTTATATAACCTACTAATTTTAAATTTTTATTGCTCATCGAAACCGTTCATATTGAAAAATCCTCCTCTGTAAAAAGGAGAATAACCATTGAAGCCGTAAGGATTAATCCCCATCGGATTATGTGAAAATTGTAGCGAAATAAATGTATTTTTTGTGGGTCTGTAATTTAATTGCGCTCTGCTTAAATATATACCGTTTATTTGTTGTGAAAATTTTCTTCCGAAAGAACTATACGGTGAAGTAATTAGACTAGCGTCCACTTCAATATTTAATTTATCGTTAAATTTATAAGAGATACTGTTTGTGTAAACTCCTAAAGTTATGCCTTGGTTTCCAAAACTTGTAAAGGACATGTTTATTGATTGACGCATTGTGAAATTCTTAGGGTTAATAAAACCAAGTATAAAGCTCGATGTATTATTTTTTATTATACTTCCTTTAATATTAAGTGGATTGTTAAGTTCCGATTTAAACTGTGCGTTTATTATACCGGCAAATCCTAATAATATTATAAGCAGAATTTTTTTCATTTTAATATCCTAAATTACACCTTGAATTTTCATAAGTTTAACAATTAAGAA
>CAZXJG010000018.1:0-19674 GCA_964640985.1 uncultured Melioribacteraceae bacterium
TTTTGTGTATTGGCTGTCTTCTTCAACAATTGTTTTGTACATATACTTGCGTGCATAATCGACAGCCATTTTTCTAAGGGTGCCATTGCCTAAAACAAGATCTAAAGCAAACGGTACTGTTTTTCGTAATTTGTGATCAAATATCTGCATGATTTACCTCCTTTTTTAGGAGGGCAGTGATAAGATTTACTAAAAAACATTTCTGCCCATTTATTAAAAATTTTGTTTTTTGTAACTCTATAGTATTAAACAAACCAAAACTATATTCGGTTCGCTTTCTAATCCGAAAAATATTTTTTCGAAATATTTTATGATGAAGTTTTATTGAAGATAAAAAGATTGGTAGTTGTCCAAAAAGAGGTTCTCCATAATTGTAATTACAATTCTCTTTTTCGATAATTGAAGAAAAGGGCGATATATTACAGCTTTTCTTTTTCATTTCAGAAATTTACTTAAGAACAGGAAGTAAAGATTTACCTTTATAAATTAATCAAATTTAGCGAATCTTACAAATTTTAAAATGTTTTGAATATAAGATTCACGTAGTTTTTAACTTTGCCATCGTAATGGGAGAAGATTTCAAAAATAAATTAAAGCCAGCCTTTATTATTGCTGCCGGAGTAATAAAAATAAAAAATTGTAGCAATAAAAATTTCTTGACAAATGACATAGTCATATCTATGGCAAAAAACAAAAATATTATTGAGAATAATATACAGGACTTAATAAGTTTAAAGGTTAAGAAAGCTATATATTTACAAATATAAAAGCAAAAAAATATTTTTTAGTTTTAGATATATTAAATATTTATTAAGAATAAAAAATTTGTTAAAGATTGAAAATTATTTTAAAAATATAATCCGGTAGTAGCATTATTTGGCATACTAATTGTGTAATAATTGTAATTCAATTCAATGTAAGGTATAATAATGAGGCAAAGAAAAATATTTTTAATAATATCTGTAATTGTAATTATTAGTTCTATGGGACTTTTATCCGAGACTAAAAGTCCATTAACAATATTATACCCGAAAAATGGAAAAGAACTTGTAACGGTAAATGTTGCAAGTATAACCGGGCGCTTTAATCAGGCGGAAACAAGTGAAATTGAAATTCTTTCATCATATAAGATAACAAAGAAAATAACGGCTGCCACTAAAAAACAGAAAGAAAATTTTGCTTACCGACTACAGAAAAATTTTCCGGATAACTTTATTTTGAAACAAGTAATTCTTAAAACATTTAGAGCAAGGGGAAACGTAAAAATAGATAAATATAATTTCAATATTAAAAACGAAGTGGACTTAAAAAAGTTTTGGTATTCTAAATCCTTTAAAGAAATACTTGCAAGTGTATATGATATGAAAACTTATTCTGCGGAGTTTACACTTATAGGTTTTTCAAAAAAAAGATTGGATGTAAAAACAATCGATTATAAAAAAAAGTTTAGGGATTATTTCTCTTTTACAGTTTCATTAAATACGGGGATGAATCTTTTTTACCTTAGAAGTATTAATAATAACGATAAAATAATTTATACAGATTCCGTTAAAATTTTTTACCGTCCTCAATTTATGGATAAAAATCCAACTTTTGCTTCGTATAAAAGTACCTTTCACACAATTGAAAATGAAAAACAATGTAATTTATGCCACTTATTCAAAGCGTCTTCGGTTAAATTAACGGAAAAGTCCGATCTTAAAGCGGAATGTTCAAGTTGTCATTCAGCATTAAGCCGTCAAAAATCAGTTCACGCTCCGATAAATGAATGGAAGTGTTTACTGTGTCACAATCCCAATTCTTCTCCAAAGTATTTATTGTATAAAGATAAAGAATATAATTCATCGCTTTGCTATGGATGCCATACAAATTTTAAGAAGAATATTGAATCAAAATCATATAAGCATGGGATAGTTCAGGAATGTTTAATCTGTCATGATTCTCATGCTTCAAAATATGATGACTTGGTTATAGTGCCGGTTGCCCAACTTTGCGTCTCGTGTCATACAAGTTTAAAAAATGTTTCGCATCCTGTTTCAGGTCATCCGGTTACCGGTCCTTCAAATCCTTTAGAGCCTAAAAAAAAGTTTAGTTGTGTTTCTTGTCATAGTCCGCACGCTTCAAATAATCAGTATATGCTGATAGCTCCGGAATCTTCTTTATGTGAAAAATGTCATCATTTTTAGTATAATTTGAAATTGTAATGCGGTTTTATCTTTTTATAAATATTGTTTTAATTGTTCTAATATTTGTTTCAACCGGTTTTTCTCAGGATCTTGAAACACTTTATGATCGTAATACCGGAACAATAGGATTAAATCAATATGGCGAATCGGGAATATTTTCAACTACTTCAACACATGTAATTGGTGCCGGGCAAATTACTACAGGTGTTTTTTATAACAACGAATTTTCATTAGGCAAAAAGGTTTCTTCACTTCCATTTTCAATAAGTTTTGGTGTAGCCAAAAGAATTCAAGCCGACGCATCATTTGTTTCAACAAACTCGAAGGGAGAAGAGAAAAAATATGAAACTGCCCTCGGTATTAAGACGGCTTTACTTAGCGGGTTATTCGGAGAAGGTTCTTTTTCAACATATTTTCAATTATTAAATAAAAATTTTTACGATAACAATAAAAGCAAACAAAATATTACGATTTATTCAATTAAACTTATAGCTGCATATAAATTTTTCGATCGTATTACCACTTATGTTAATGCCGGTTATATATGGAGCAGTAATAAATTTTCGAATAAAAGAAAAAGGTTTGTAGAAGGCATCGGGATCGGTATTCCAATCAGCGGTTCTTTTTTAACTGCGGTTGAATTCTACACCCCGGAAGATTTAATAGGTCCAAAAATTATTGAAGGGAAACTCGGAATAAAATGGTTTCTTTTTAAATATTTACAAATAGCGTTAGGCATAAAAGGAATTAAAAAAGATAGACAAACAACCCTTGGAGCTTTTTTAGGTTTATCGTTTTCGTCCGAAGAACTTTTCACGGGAATTGAAGCCGGGCATAGAAAAAAAACGTTTCTTCCGAAACCGCCTCCATTGGATAATTTTTCTCCTGCCGATACTTCAAAATCTAAGAATAAAAAAATTAATTAAAAATATTTTATCTTTGTAAATCAAAATATCAAAGTAAATTTTTTAAAAAAGAATTTTGGTTAATTTGTGAAAAACCTTTTAGAGAAATTTTTCCCATCACTTGAACGAAAAATAGCAGTGGCTATTACACTTGTGCTGGTAATTACAGGTAGTATATTTGTATTTGTTGCAGAAAAAACAGGTTCTGAAATGTTAGAAAAACAAGTTCAATCTAAAGCTTATGTTATAAGTGAATTTGGGAAAATAATTATAAAACACTTGATGTTGGAAGGGGAGCGAAAACATATTGAAGAAGTATTAAAACTTGCCGTAAAGTCACATCAAGTAGATAACGCACTTATTTTAAAACAAGACGGAACGGTTTTTTTAAGTGCTCAAAGTAAAAACATACCTAAAAAATTTCAATTAGATAAATTTAAAAATATAAAAGGTAAGCCCGGTGATAAATTCCTTCTAATTAAAGAACGTAAATCGCAGTACGAGTATATTATTACGCAAATTAAAGGTAAATCCGAATGTTATAGTTGTCATACTCAACGAAACCCGAATATGGGATATTTCGCTCTTAAAATATCTATAAATGACGTACTTGCTGCAGCAGAAGAACATTCAATAATAAATGTTATTTTAATAATATTTACTTTTGCCGGAATAGGGGTAGTTGTTTTTGTTGCACTTTCATTACTTGTAACACGTCCCGTAAAAGAGATGCAAGCTCAAATTCATGAAATAGAAAACCAAATGGACGAAATAGAACTTGGCGGTCAGGTTCAATTTGCACAAATTAAAAAACCTAATAGAAATGATGAAATTGCAGGGTTAATTGATTCGTTTAATAAACTTGTGCGTCGATTAAATAAAGCTCATATAAAATTATACGAAATGCACCAATCGCAATTAGCTCAAGCAGATCGCCTTATTACGACGGGAGAAATGGCGGCGAATATTGCGCATGAAATTAAAAACCCTCTTACAGGTGCTCTTGGAGCTTTGGAAATAATTATGGAAGATATGCCGAAAGACAATTCTTCTATACCAATTATGCAGGAAATAATTGTTCAATTACAGCGAATAAATCAGGCGGTGAACGATCTTTTAAGTTATGCGAGACCTGCTGATCCGGTTTTTGAAAAAGTAAATTTGAATGAAATTATTAAAAGAACTCTCTCATTATTGGGATCACAAATAAAAACCGAAAACATAAAAGTTAATCTTTTTCTTATGGAAAATATTCCTATCATCACCGCTGATGAAAAATTGATTCAACAACTTTTTTGGAATATTTTATTAAATGCGGTACAGTCAATGAAAAACAACGGGACTTTAACAGTTAAAACGGAAAAAGAAAATTCTACGGTAAAAATTAAAATTCAAGATACCGGGAAAGGAATTCCGGAAGATAATTATGAAAAAATATTTAAACCGTTTTTCACAAATAAACATAAAGGAACAGGATTAGGTTTGTCAATATCGAAAAGAATTGTCGATCAACATTCCGGGGAGATTTCGATAAAAAGCGAGGTTGGGGAAGGGACTACATTTATTATAAAACTTCCAATCTCCCGCTTAACGAATAAAATTTATGAAAGCTGAAACGATACTTATAGTAGATGATGAAAAACTTATCCGCTGGTCATTAACCAAGGTGCTGGAAGATGAGGGATACACCGTAATTGAGGCGGAAACAACGCAGGAAGCACTTTCAATAATAAACGATAATGAACCTGATTTAATTCTTCTCGATCAGCGGCTGCCGGATGGAACCGGTACTGAAATGCTGTGTAAATTAAACGAAATAAAAAGTAATGCAGCCGTGATAATGTTAACCCTTGTTCATCGAACTAATGTAGTAGTTGAAGCAATGAAACTCGGTGCTTTCGATTACATTACGAAACCTATTAATTTTGAAGAACTTAAAATTGTGGTGGAAAAAGCATTGGAAACGGCTCGAATTAAAAGACAATTAGAGCAATTGCGCGAAAAAGAATTTAATTACCACAAAATTATTGGTGTTTCTCCTCCTATGAAGAGAGTGCACGATGTTATTTATAAAATTGCCCGGAGCGATAATACCACCGTCTTAATTACGGGGGAAAGCGGTACGGGTAAAGAACTTGTGGCTCGTGCCATTCATACACTTAGCGATAGAAAAGATAAATTGTTGACAACTGTTAATTGCTCTGCGCTTTCGGAAACGATTATCGAAAGTGAACTTTTCGGACATGAAAAAGGAGCTTTTACCGATGCAAGAGTTCAAAAAAAAGGACTGTTTGAATTAGCCGATAACGGAACTATTTTCCTGGATGAAATAGGCGACATTTCCAAAGCAATGCAAGTTAAATTATTGCGTGTGTTGGAAGAAAGAAATTTTAAAAGAGTTGGAGGAATAAAGGATATTTCCGTAAATATTAGAGTTATTGCCGCTACAAATCAAGATCTTGTTAAACTGATAAACAAAGGGAAATTTAGAAAAGATCTTTATTACAGAATTAATGTTGCTTCGATACATTTACCTCCTTTGCGTGAACGCGGTGATGATGTCTTATTGCTTGCGGAACATTTTTTACAGCAATTTAATTCTGCTTTTCGCAAACAATTTAAAGGGCTTTCTGAAGATACACGTAAATTGTTTCTTAATTATACGTGGCCGGGTAATATTCGTGAATTGAGAAATGTAATTGAACGGGCTGTTTTATTAAATAACGGCAGCTATCTTTTACCATACCATATAGAACTTGGAAATTTATATCAGGTAAAAAGTGATACGGAGAAAACAGCAACCGGTTCTCACCAAAAGTTAAATATTGAATCTACAACTTTATCTTTAGAAGAAATGGAAAAAGCCGTTATTGCCAAAGCGTTGAAAAATGCAAATAATAATCAGTCTGAAGCAGCACGGCTATTAAAAATCAGCCGCGATACATTGCGTTATAGAATGAAGAAATACGGATTATTAAAAAAATATAAGAGTTAAAAAATTATTGTATGAAACAATCATGATTGAGTAAAACGCACAACTTGTCCCGATTCGTCGGGAAGGGGGTGAGGGGGAAAGTTTAAAGGAAAATAAACATATGAAAAATTATTGGAATAAATTGTAAAATTAATTTAAATTTCAGCGAATTTTGTTTTTTGCGCTGAAATTTTGTGGCACAAATCTTGGTTCTTTTATTGATAATTTAATTTAAATTAAGGGGAAAAATGGTTTGCTGTTTCCAATTAGACGATACGAAAAATATTTTAACTACTCTTGTCGGTATTCCAAATATTCTCATAGTTGATGATGAACCTTTAGTGTGTTGGACATTAGAGACTTCTCTAAAGAAAGCCGGCTATAATGTAGCAACTGCAGATTCGGGAGAAACTGCTATTGAAAAAATAAAATCGACACATTTTGATTTAATTATTACCGATATGAAACTTCCACAGGCTGATGGATTTGAAGTAATACGTTTAGCAAAACAAGTGTCACCTGATATAGGTATTATAATGATAAGTGCTTATGGCGATCAATCCGTAAAATTAAAAGCCGATGAAAATTCAATAGATTATTTTGTTGATAAACCGTTTAATTTAACTGAATTTAATTTATTAGTAAAACAAATTATAAAAAAACATGAAAGATAAGTAATATAATTGTATGATTGTATGACTGACTGTATTGACTGTAGGGAACATTTTTACAAAAAATTGGAAATAAAAACAGATGAAACAAAAAGCAAGCAATATTAAAAAGTTTATTTTCGCAAATTTTAACATTTTACTATTTAAAAAACATGTACTAAATAAAGGGACATTTGTTTTATTTATTACGTGTTTTTTGATTTTATTAAGTGCTTGTTCAACGCACATAACAAAAGAAGATTTTGTTTGGCCGGCGCCGCCGCAAACTCCGCGAATTAAATATATTGAAGCATTGGAAGGTGGTAATTATTTTCCAAAACCGTTTTTGAAAAAATTATTTGCTCAAATTCTCGGTTCGAATGTTACAACAAAATTAGTTAAACCTTATGGTGTTGCAGTCGATTCCGAGGGAAGAATTTACGTTACGGATACAGGGCTTGGTTATGTGCTGATATTTGATAAAGTAGCTAAAAAAATGAGAAAAATCGGATTTAGCGGCGAGGGGAGGCTTTCTTTACCTATAGGAATTGCCCTTAGCGATAGTACTATTTTTGTTTCGGATTCTAGATTAAAACGTGTATTTGGATACGATTATAAAGGGAATCTAAAAATTGCAATCGGTAAAGAAGGCGAGTTTGCATCGCCTACAGGTTTAGCTTACGACACTATTGATAAAAGACTTTATGTTGTTGATACAGGTAAACATCATGTCAGAGTATATTCTGAAAAAGGGAAATTCCTTTTTACCTTCGGCAAGCGCGGTGGTAAAGACGGTCAGTTTAATTATCCAACCAATATATTTGTTAAAAACGGAAAAGTTTATGTGATGGATACAATGAATTTCCGGGTTGAAATATTTAATACCGCCGGGAAATATTTATCCAAGTTCGGTTCTATAGGTAATACACCCGGCTTTTTTACCCGTCCAAAAGGCATTGCCGTTGATTTGGAAGGGCATATATATGTTGTGGATGCGGCTTTTGATAACTTTCAAATTTTTAATGAAAAAGGTCAAGTGCTTTTATCAGTCGGTTCTGGCGGGTCAGGTCCCGGAGAATTTGATTTGCCTGCCGGGATGTTCATTTCCAACAATAATTATATTTATGTTGTTGACCAATTAAATAGTAGAGTTGAAGTCTTTAAGTTTTTGAAAAGTAAATCCGGCTTAAAAATGGGGGATGGGAAATAATATAAAATTTTTTTAATCTCCTTTCTAAACAAATTATCTCATTAATTAGAGTTTGTCTCTAAAATTCTAAGCTCTATTCTACATATAGATTTATATACTAAACTCAAATTGGTTCTCGGAAATGAGGGATTTAATATTTGTCCGTGGTTCTCCGTGTGAACTCCGTGAACCTCCGTGTAAGAATGGGAAATAAATAGGGTTACACAGAGAGCCACAGAGTATTCACGGAGAAACACAGAGATGTTGTATGAATATTTGGATTATCAGATTTCTTATAAAAAAACAAGTACTATTAAGAATAACGTATAATTAAGATTTTTTAACTTCTGCCGCAGGCATTCCCTTCGAAGAAATGAGCTTGTTTTTTAAGCGACGGTAAAAGAATAGATCAAAAAACGGCTCTATCCACATTTGTTTACTTGTTAAACAGAAGTGCTTTCGTGGGTGAGATGTTTTGTAATGCTTCCACCATCGGAAGTTGACGGAAATATTATGAATCACGGATAGTTTATAGTGCCATACTAAAATATAAATTATTCAACCTATATTTAGAATAGAGCTAAATATTTTTAGATACAAAATTCTGCTTCCATCATTATTTTTCTAAAAAATCACAATTGAATGCATTGGGTCTTTATACACCTAATTGGTCTTTTCACACAACTCTGTGTCAAATAACCCAACCGGTTTTAATAATTACTCGGTAAAATAAAAGAGTTATTTGCCGGTAACTCATAATTTTACGGGTGAACGAGATAAGATAAAAAAATAGGCTTCTATGGGTTATAATGTAATAAAAGGGTTATTCACATTTAAAATAATAGTTTTTACTCTTTGATTTTTAATAAGTCGTTTAAACACAAGGGTATATTTTTTTGGCATAAGGGTTGGTATATATAAACGGAAACCCTAATAATCAAATAAATTAAAAGTTTAAACTTGAAAAAGTAAAGGGAGAAACAAACTATGAAAAACTTAATTAAAACAGCGTTGACGGTTATATTGGTGATTGCTACTGTACAGGTAATGAATGCACAAATAAAAGGCAGCATGCACGACCTTAGTAGTTCAGGCCCCTCTGGAGGAGTACATGCAAGTACGACACAAATATGTGTATTTTGTCATACGCCTCACTCACAATCGGCAACTCAATATTTATGGAACAGAGACGACACGTCCTCAGTGA
Organism: uncultured Melioribacteraceae bacterium; assembly: GCA_964640985.1. Taxonomy (GTDB): domain Bacteria; phylum Bacteroidota; class Ignavibacteria; order Ignavibacteriales; family Melioribacteraceae; genus CAZXJG01. The sequence goes on from CAZXJG010000018.1 coordinate 9,112, forward strand.
GTTATACGATGTATTCGAGTCCTACAATGCAACAAACGGCAACTGCTCCGGGTGATGCATCAAAAATGTGCTTAAGTTGTCACGACGGTACGGTTGCTTACAACAGTCTGATTAATAATCCTGGCAGTGGTGTTGGTACGCCAATATCTATAACCACGTCTAATAAAATGAGTGGCTGGGATTCTTTAGGTACGGATCTCTCCAATGATCACCCGATAGGGATTGCTTATCCAACAAGTGGTAGTAATTCAGGCTTTAATAATGCAACACCAGGAGGAACTTACATAGTAGGAGAAGTAGGTAACAATGCATACGTTAAGAATAGTGGTGAAACAATAGAATTGCCTCTTTCCGGAAGTACAGTCGGAAGTGCTACTGTTGAATGTACATCGTGTCATAATCCGCATAACCCTAGTAATGGTGAGTTTCTAAGATATAAGAATACCGGCAGCCAAATATGCTTGACATGCCATAATATATAAGGGTTGGTGAATATTATGCAGTTTTGTTTCTGTAAATAAGCTCTAAATGTGAATTTAAAAGCCGGATGACACAATAAATAATTACTCATTCGGCTTTTATACTAATTACGGGTAAATAATGAAACGGGCAGCACAAAATTCTTTATATGTTGACGAAGCGATTAATTTAAAAGTGCCTCGCCGAAATTTTATAGAGATGCAAAAATCTATATTCCGAATTATTGTGCCGATGCCAGGTTTCCCAATTTTAAAAAAGAATATTTTAAGATTTTTTGTAATATTTATTTATATAATTATGTTTACCAATACTTCATTTGCACAATTAACCAGGCTTTCGTTGGATTTAAAAAATAATTTTTCATTTAATTTCGCTCAAAACGGACAAGGGAAATTAAATTATAAAACTTATGAACAATATTATTTATTAGGATTAAGCGGTTATTTTTTTAGTGAAAAATTTCTTGAATTTAGCTTACAAACTTCTTTGTCGAGCTTTTCATCAACAAACAAGGCTAATGAATTAAGTCAAAAACTTAAAAGTAATAACTTTAATTTTTATAATTTTTCAGCTACAATTTTACCTCGTAAAAGTTTTCCGCTTACAATTTACGCTTCGCGTAATAGAATTGATAATATAAATTCAAGTACACATCTTTTGTCTAATATATCGCGGAGGTATTCTATTGAAACTGAAATGTCGGGGTTACGATGGAAAATTAATAAAAATAATTTTCTTCCTCGAATGGAAATTACATTTGAACACCGGTCAAATAAAAGTGTTGCTAATCTTGCCCCTGTTAATCAAAAAAGCGATGCATGGTCTCTTAGATTAAGCAATTCGTCTTTAAGAGGAAAAACTCAATATTCATTTCAATACACAGGTTCTCATTCAAATGACAAAGTTCTTAAATTAAAACAGATGCATCAGCAATTCCAGTTTTACGGCAGTTCTAAAATTTTAAATCATACTAATATTTACACAAATGCTTTTTATTACATTTACAAGACAATGACAATTCGTAATATCGAAGTCGGGGGTTCATATAGACAGAAAAACGGTAATTATTTCAGATTAAGATTGTTAAATTCGGAAAACCGTTTAACTTTTCCCGCATCAGGAAAAAGTGTTATTAATGGAATTAACGGCAACTCTTACTTATTATTTTCAAGGTTTATGCAGGGAAATTTTGGGTTTAATTACATGGAGATGGAAAACGCATTTGAAAATTCCAAGTTCTTAATTGATAACGGCAATTTAAGAGGGCGGCTTAATTACAAGCATCAATTTAGTTTTATAAATATTAATACTTCACTTGGAACCAGACTTGGATTTAAAAGCAGACAGAATGATAAAAGAAAATTTACACAGCAGACGCAATTCAGCTTTGGCGGTGATTCGCGAATATTCAGGCATTTTCAGATTAATTTTTATATTAACTCGGTATTTATAACTAACTATTATTTTGGAAATATTTTAAAGAATAATTTTCATTTAAAAGTTTCTTCAAACGTTATACCCCGCAGTTCTGCAAGCGTAGAATTTTCCCGTTCTTTTAATAAATACTTGAACTTTAAGAATATTTCTCTTATGTCGGGAAGTAGTGTTAGGCTCAATATATCAACCCGTATTTTACCGACGGCAACGGTGAACATACAGCATTCTCAAACTTGGAATTATTCGTGGTATTTGTGGAAAACCTATAGAACTTTAATCAGCATATCGGAATATGGTCTTATCCGGAATTTAACTTTACAATTAAGAGCCGAGAGAGCATCTAATAGTATTACAAAAATTACAATACTGAAGTTGGAAGGAACTTTCAGATATCGTTTTTATGCTTTTTCGTTTGCCGGAAGTTTTTCATTATATTCTGTTGCAGGTTTTTATACTCAAGGGTTTAAATTTGAAATTAGGCGTCCTTTTAATTTTAGTTTTCGATAAGGAATAAAAAATGAGTTTTTATGATGTAGAAAAGATGAAACGAGATAAAAACATGGAAAAGAATTACTTTATTTCTAAAGTAATCATATTATCATTTTTAATGCTGATTTCCACGATTGTTTTTTCCCAGCAGAAGGAGCATTTGGTTTGGCCTCTTCCACCGCAAAAAGCACGTATTGAATTTCTATACAAATTATCGAATATTAAAGATCTTGGGATTAAAAAATCGTTTTTACGCAAGGCTTGGGATTGGTTTGTCGGTGCAAATGAAAAAGAAGGATTGTTTGTAAAGCCCATGGGAATTGCTGTTGATTCACTCGGTATAATTTATGTTACCGATCCAGGTGCCCGGTGTATACATGTTTTTGATCTTAAAAACAAGGAATATGAATCTTGGGAAGATGCCGGAAAAGGAACTCTCAAATCACCTATTGCAATAGCAATTGCTCCAAACGGCAGGGTGTATGTAACGGATTCCGTGTTAAAAGAAGTTATAGTTTACAATAAGGACGGAGATGTTAAATTTATAATTAAAGGGTACTTTCAAAGACCTACAGGAATTGTTATTCATCACAATAAATTATACGTTGTTGATACTGCATTAAACAAAATATTGGTATTTGATTTAAATGGAAAGCTACTTTTTAAATTTGGGAAACGCGGTTTAGGCAAAGGTGAATTTAATTTCCCTGTTTTTATAACGGCACGGCATAACCTTTATATTGCAGATGCAATGAATTTTCGTATTCAAGAGTTTAACGATTCAGGCAAATTTTTAGCGATGTTCGGAAAAATAGGTGATGTACAAGGTACTTTTGCAAGTATGAAAGGAATTGCAATTGACAATGAAGGGCATATTTATATAGCGGATGCGCTTTTAGATGTATTTCAAATTTTTAATAAAAAAGGTAATTTACTCTTGGTTGTAGGGAACCCTGGGGCCCAAAACGGACAATTTGATATGCCGTCGGGCATATTTATTGACAACCGGAATAAAATTTATGTAGTTGATGCTTTAAATAGAAGAGTACAAGTATTCAAATATCTCGGCATTAAAAAATGATGAAAAAAATTTTAATTCTTTTTTGTTTCCTTTTATGGACGGCGGACGGATTAATTGCTCAGAATTCGATTAAGTTCACAAAACATAATCTTTCGGTAACCGGTCCACCAGGTGGTATTAAAGCAGAAAATGAACAGCAAATTTGTATTTTTTGCCACACACCCCACAGATCAACTTCCGTAGCCCAGTTGTGGAATCATACAACAGGTTCTCAGACTTATACTAAGTATCAAAGCTCTACATCAACGGTTAATTATGTTGCCTCTTTTCCTCGAAATGCTTCGAGGGTTTGTTTAAGCTGCCATGACGGTACAATTGCACTTGGCTCGGTTTATAATGCAGGCGAAGGTCCACCTGGAACAATACAAATGGAGCAGTCCGGTGTTCCTATTACGAGTATGCCGGCAAATTCACAGGGATACCTTGGCACAAATCTTAGTAACGATCATCCGATTTCCATTACTACGCCCCATTTTAATGCTTCTCAATTTAATTGTTCCGGCTGTCATAATGTTCACACCGGTATAACTAAAACAATGGAATGTACAGCTTGTCACGACCCCCATGATGATTCAAAAGATCCGATTACCAAGAAATTTCTTTCGCAAGATAATCAAGCTTCTGCTCTGTGTCTAAAATGTCATAATAAGGCATACTGGTCAACTAATCCTTCAATTCATAAAACGTCAACAAAAACATTGCCTGCAGGTTTAAGTCATACGAACTATACAACTGTTGCAGATAACGGCTGCGAAAATTGTCATACACCGCACAATGCAACTTCTCCGTCGCGATTATTAATGGGTGTAGAACAAGCTACATGCACGCCTTGCCATAAAGGGAAAGCAAACGGCGGAATTACAGAAAAAAATGTTTCAAATGTTGGGGATGGACCTTTTGCAAAAATTTACCGTCATCCGACTTATGATATTAACGGCAAACACAATCCTGTAAATGCTTCACCTCCTACAAACTCTCCCACAGAAAGTTCGATAGATCTTAGTCCGCCGAACCGGCATGCCGAATGCTCGGATTGTCATAATCCGCACGCTGCAAAAGACGGACTTCATACAATCGGTTCCAACGCCGTTTCGGGTGTTATATCGGGAGTTTGGGGACTTGAACCTGCTTCCACTTCAGAGTGGACACAGCCGATAAGTTTTACAAGAATTGATCCTGCAACTAAAGAATATCAAATTTGTTTAAAATGTCATTCTTACTACGGGTTAGGTTCGGCACCAAACGGTGTAACAATAATTACAGGTCCATCGGGGACAGATATTACGGATCAGGCAATGGAGTTTAACCCGAATAATCATTCGGGGCATCCCGTTGAAGTTTCTCTAAATAATTTAACAGGTTCTTATGCACCCAAAGCATTAGATCCCTCACAAATGACATCGGATTGGAGCAACACGGGTAATCAAACAATGTATTGTTCCGATTGCCACGGGAACGATCAGCCTACTTCTTCTACTGTTGCACAAGGTCCTCACGGTTCGAATTATAAATTTATGTTAACCGGCGAAAGGAAATATTGGCCTTATACAGCTTCCGGTAAATTATGGACTTTGGGAGATGTTTGGCTTAATAAAAATAATTGGCAGAATGACCTTTTTTGTGTAAACTGCCACCCCTTATTTTCCGCAGGTAATTATTATAACAAACCGCACAGTATTTATTATCATAATAACAATAATTTTTCTATAGACGGGACATATTATAAAGGAATTCCATGCGTTAGTTGTCATTTGGTTATTCCTCATGGAGGGAAACGGTCGCGGTTAATTGGGTATGGATATGGGGCTACGAATCCGGATGTTCCTCCTTATATTATTAATCAATACACATCAAAATTAAGAGGTTTTAAAAAAGCAAGTTCGGCGTGGTCGTATTCACAAAGTAATTGTTCCACCGGGTCAGGATGTCACAGGGGGGGTATGGGCGGAAGCGGATACGATCAATAACTTATTGCAATATTTTTATCAAAAACGTAATTGTTTAGAAAAAATAAAAGGGTTACAAAATGAAATTACTGTTATCAATTATATTTTTTGGATTTACACTTGGCGGATTGCCTGCAAATAATATTTTCTCGATGGAATTACCGGTTGTGAAAATTCAAAATCAGAATGATACTTCTTGTGTTACATCAAAATGCCATTCATCAATGGGGAAGGCAAAATTTGTGCACGGTCCGGTTGCCGCTGGAGATTGTGAAGTGTGCCACAAACTTTTGCCGAATGAGAAACATGAATTTAAACCTATCAAAAATATCGGCGAACTATGTTATACTTGTCACTCTTCTAAAGCGACCAAACCCTTTGTTCATAAACCGGTGAACCAGGGTAAATGTACTGTTTGTCACGATCCTCATCAATCAAATTACCCGTTTCAAATAAAAGAAAATCCTATTTCCAAAGTGTGCTTTCAATGTCACAGCGATAATCTTGTCGGGAAAAAATTTGTACATGGCCCTTCCGCTGCCGGAGATTGCGTAGTTTGTCATACACCGCATTCAAGTAATAATCCTAAATTGCTATTACAAACCGGAAGTAAATTGTGTTTCGGCTGTCATACAGAAATGAAGGATGACTTTGCCGCAGCGAAAAAAATTCATAAACCTGCAAGAAACAATTGCACAAAATGTCATAATCCGCACAGCACCGACGTTAAGTATATGCTGAAAAAACCGGTGCCTAATTTATGTTATAGTTGTCATACCGATATAAAAAAACACGTTGCAAAATCACTTATAAAACATAAAGCGCTAGATATAAAAAAGAAGTGTTTGAATTGTCACTCCCCCCACGAAGCACAGTATTCAATGCAGTTGATTGCCCAGCCGATGACACTCTGTCTTAATTGTCATGATCGTACAATGATAACTAAAAACGGAGAAAAACTTAGAAACATGAAGTTATTATTTGAAGAAAATAAAGATTGGCATGGTCCAATTCGCAATAAGAGCTGTACAGGGTGCCACGATCCTCATGGTTCCGATTATTTTCGAATACTAGTGAAATATTATCCGGCAAAATTTTACGCAGTTTTCTCGGAAAGTCAATATGCACTTTGTTTTAGCTGTCATCAGCCGTCTCTTGTTGAAGTTGCCAGAACAACAACATTAACAGGTTTCAGAAATGGAGACCGCAATTTACATTATGTTCATGTGCATAGAAAAAGAGGCCGAACTTGCCGGGCATGCCACCAGACACATGCCAGTAATTTACCGTTTCATATACGTGTGTCGGTTCCATTTGGTAGATGGATGTTACCTATTAATTATACAAAAACAAAGACCGGCGGCAAATGTGCACCCGGTTGTCATTCACCTAAACAATATTCGCGGACAATTCCAAGTTCAAAGAAAAATTAATATGAAAAAAATTACTTTTATATTATCTATTTTTCTACTTTTCTTTGCATTTTCAGATATTGGTTTATGTCAAAATCAAGTTGATTCTTCTTTGGCTCCATCCTTTACATTAAAAAATTTTAATGGTAAACGGCAATCACTTAATAGTTTACTTGGTAAAAATCTAAGTGTAATAATTTTTTGGGCAACTTGGGGAGAAGATTCAATCAAAATGATGAGCGATTTGCAAAAATTGTATGTAAAATATCAAAAAAAAGGATTAAACGTTATTGGTGTATGTGTTGAACAGCAGGTTATTAGCGACACACTACGTCAAACAATTATAAATACTGTTAAGCGAAAACAAATTACCTTCCCGCTTCTTTTCGATTATCGGTTGCAAACATTTCAATTATATCATGTTATTGCAGTGCCGACAACGTTTATAATTGATAAAAGCCGGAAAATCCTTTTTAAACTTGCCGGTTATCCAATTGTAGGTCGTGATAAACTATTTAATTTTATTGTAGAACACTTTGAAGGGAAACCTCCTGTTGTAGTTAGAAAAAGTGTGGGAAGGAAAGTTAATGTAAACGCTGTACGTTTTTACAATATGGCTCGCTTCGAATATAAAATGGGAAGAAATTTCTCTGCCAGAGAACATGCAATAAAGTCTGCAAAATTAGATACTTTGTTCGTTAAACCTCTTCTTCTAACGGCGAGAATCGAATTAAGGGAAAAACAAATTTCTAATGCGGCAAAATATATTGAACGTGCACTTAAACTAAAACCAAATTTAACAGCAGCTCTGTTGTTAAGAGGATTTTTACTGGCAAAGCAAGACAGCGCAAAAAAAGCAATTAAATTATTAAACAATATTATTCTTAACGATTCTACTTCGGTGCTTGCTTTTTGTTATCTCGGCTATGCTTATGGTATGAATAATAATTTGAAGCGTTCACTTTTGGAATTTAAACATGCCGAAACGTTATCGAAAAATGATTATCGAATTCCACTTTTAAGAGCCGAAATTTATAAACGGTTTGGTAAACTAAAAAAAGCAAAAGCCGATAAGTTAAAATATCAAAAATTACGGGTTAACACTTGGTAAAATATCTATTTCGTCTCCCAATTTTATTGCTTTTTACCAAATAATCAGATTTTCAAATTTAAATTTCATAGCTTTTTTAGTTTGAAGCACAAAGCCTGTCTCCCGACTTCCATCTTCCGACTTCCATCTTCCGACTTCCATCTTCCGACTTCCATCTTCTGACTTCCATCTTCTGACTTCCATCTTCTGACTTCCATCTTCCGACTTCCATCTTGCTGCGCTAAGTTATAAACATAGTATGATATTGTGCCGGATTTCTTTTGCGGTATGAGACAGTACACAGTTTTATGTTGAGAAATATTCATTTATGAATACCGCATCATCAAAATAAGAAACCAATTTTTTTAAAACATTATCAACAATAGAATCAGGGCAAGATGCTCCACTGGTTAATACAACACTAATTTTATCTTTTATCGGAATATAATTTTCGGTTTCTATTTCCTTTTTCATACTGATATCGAAATGACGGATTAATTGTTTAGAAATTATCTTTTCTTCTGAAGAAATAAAATATGTAGGGAATTTACTTTTTAACAACTCAACAATATGCGAAGTATTGGAACTATTATATCCTCCTATCACCAAAGCGAAATCCGCTTCTTTTTTCAACAAACCGTAGGTTGCCCTCTGGTTATCATTTGTAGCGTAACAGAGTGTATCGCGGGTATCGGCAAAGTGCTCTTTTAAGTTTTTCAACCCAAATTTTTTAATCATCACACTTTTAAAATAATCGGATATTTTTTCTGTTTCGGATGCAAGCATCGTAGTTTGGTTTACAACTCCAATTTTGTCTAAATCTTTTTGAGGCATAAAGCCTGCAGAAATTTTCCCTTTAAAAAAATCGTAAAGTTTCTTTGGCTCTATTTTATTTAAAATAATATCTCCAATAATCTCAGCTTCTTTCATATTTCTAATAATAATAGACGGGGCATTTTGTTTGCTGTGTGAAAATGTTGCTCGCGTTTCTTCGTGATTATTTTTACCATGAATTATTATTGTATAACCTTTTTGGCCTAAATCATAAGCCCGGTTCCAAACTTTTTCTACAAAGGGACAAGTAGTGTTATATCGTTTTGTATCAATACCGATTTTGTTTAATTTATTTTCAATTTCCAAACTCGTTCCAAAGGCAGGGATAATAACAATATCACTCGGAGTTAATTTATTCCACATAACTTTTTGTGTGCCCTCATAATTCATAATAAATTGCACACCTTTGGCTTTAAGGTCGTCGTTTACCCTCTGATTATGTATCATTTCACTTAGTAAATAGATTCGCTTATTAGGATTTTCCTGAATTGTTTTATAGGCTATCTCGATAGCATTTTCTACACCATAACAAAATCCAAAATGACGGGCAATAAAAAATTTTATCGGTCCAAAATCGAGTTCCGTCGGCAAATAGTTTTTTTTATGCGGGTCTTGTAATTCCCTTTGTCCTTTTATCTTCAATATAATTGAGCTTTTGTAAGACTCGGGAATATCAAATTTTTTCATTTATTAATTAATCTTTTAATTACACGAAAATCATTCAAATAGTTATTCTAAAAGTTTCAAATAACTTCTGATAATTTTTTATTCCCTATCAAAAGCATTTTGTAATTCATTGTTGTTTATTTATTCAATAATGTAATCAAGTTAAAAAATCAGAACACGGATAATTCTGATGTAACAGATTTTCACAAATATTAATTATTGTGGTAAATCTGAAAAAATCATTCTTTAATAGTATGAGTACCTTTTATATAATGTACCAATTGGTCAATTAAAAATTCTTTTTCATCTATAACCGCTTTTACCACATCCCCAATGGAAACTATTCCAATCAAATTATCTTTTTCCATAACGGGTAAATGACGAATCCGTTTTTCAATCATTATAGCCATACATTCATCTGCGTGATTATTTGGACTAACACAAATGATATCGGGTGTCATAATTTCTTCAACCAATGTCTCTTTCGAAGTTTTTCCTTTTAGAATCACTTTACGCGCATAATCTCTTTCGGAAATTATGCCTACAAGCTTTTTGTTCTCTAATACAACCAATGCTCCTACTCCTTTTTCCGCCATAAGAGTTAAGGCTTCAAACATTGTTTGATTAGGACTAACAGACCAAATATCTTTCCCCTTTTTGTCCAAAATTTGGCTGACTAATTTCATAGATTTCCTCCGGTTTTTAATGATTACATCCTTTTTTTCTTAAGTTACTTGTTTATTATTTTTTTAATGCTTGTTTTATTATTTTTTCAAAAGCTTCCTTTGGTACAAGTCCGACAAAACGTTTAATAATATGACCGGTTTTATCAATAATAAAAGTTGTCGGGATTGAAGTAATTCCACCATATTGTTGTGTAATTTGAACATCACCATAAACTATTGGATAATTAATACCATATTTTTTCATAAAAGGTACAACCTTGTTTTTTGTACCGCGAGTAATAGCATCTAATGAAATACCGATTATCTCAAATCCTTTATTTTTATATTCTTTTTTTAATGAAATTAAATCAGGAACACTTTCCCGACAAGGCGGACACCAAGTAGCCCAAAAATCCAACAGTACAACTTTCCCTTTAAAATCAGACAATTTTACAATTTTACC
>CAZXJG010000018.1:19684-29009 GCA_964640985.1 uncultured Melioribacteraceae bacterium
GCAAAGAAAAATTTGGCGCAATTGGTCGCTTACTAATTGTTTGGGAATTATAACCCGGCGGGTAAGGACCTGGTGTTTGATCTCCGTTAGAATTATTCATAATAAAAAAGAATGCTATAATTATTAGAACAATTGCTGTATAAGCTAAACTTTTATATTTTGGATTAATCCAACTTTTTTTTTCTTTTTTTTGATTGACCCGCTCTCTTGCTTTATTTTTTTTCTGACTCATCGCTTTTCCTATTAATTAGTGACTGAATGTTTTCCAAAAGGAAATTATTTATTTAAAATATTTTTGTTAAAATGGAACTTACTTTGAATTTATATTAATTCCCTTTTAAAAACAGCTTATTTAATATAATACAAATTTAAATTTTATTGCCCATATTATTCAAGTCATTTACAAATCTTTCTATATCTTTATTATTAAACCCTTTTTCTTTTGCGGCTGATTCTAAGGGGGTGGAATAATATGTTATACATTTATTAAATATTTAGGTGGTGGGATGAGTTTGTTCTATCCAACCCCCTAAAGTTATTCTATTCCACCCCCTAAAGTGCCCCAAATAGGTTCTCCGCATCTTAAACATCTAATTCCTTGTTCCATCAAATAAACTACTGCATCAGGTAAAATATTTACTAATTCTTCAATCTCAATATCTTTTGTTATCTTATTATTTTTCATCTTTATTTTCTTTTTTTTTACTTTTTTTTTGGTTGGAAATGCAAGTATTAATCCTAATAACGAGCCATAAATTGTTGAATAATACGGATTGCTTTGAATTGGACAACTTCCGGTTGTACAGCCGATAAAATAATAATAAGCATAACCGATAACAGCTCCAATCGTAACAGGCAATACTCTTTTTAAGAGAAATTTTTTATCAATTTTCATTTATAATTTTTCGACCATAAATTCTAATTAAAATATTCCGATAGTATTATTTGATGTCTTTTAATTATAAAAGATTCAATCTGATTTTAATTTAAAATTTAGGATTCTCAGAAAATAATGAAGTTTATTTTTCTGCTGATCAATTTTAGTAGTAACAAATTATAATGAAGGTTTTTAACACTTAATAAATTTTTCGCCTTATTTTTTAATAACCTGAAAAAATTAAATGCAGCACTAAAAAACAATAAATCAATATAACAATACCTCGCTAATCTAAATCAGACAAAATTGATTTAAGTTTACTCAAAGAATTTTCCCAATCTTGTTTTTTCTTTATTTCCTTTTTAACTACTATTTGAGGAGCATTGTTTATAAATTTTTTATTAGCTAATTTCTTTTTCACTCCGCCTAAAGAATTTTCTAATCTTCTTATTTCTTTTTCAATTCTGTTTCTTTCAACATCCAGATCTATTACTCCTTCTAACGGGACAAATATATCACAATCAGCTACAACTGCAGAGGCACTTTGTGAAGGCTTTTTAATAGAGGAATCGACAGTTAGGTTATTTATTTTTGCAAGAGATTTAATGTAAATACTTTGATTTTCTTTGAACGAACCGGTTCTTAAAAGAACATCTATTTTTTTTGAAGGAGAAATAGAAAGCTCACCGCGTATATTTCTTAAGGCAGTTACAACATTCATAACAAATTCCATTTCAGCTTCTGCTTTTTCAGAAATTTGTTTTCCATCATAATCGGGAAATTTTGAAATCGAAATACTTTCTCCGTCTTTTCTTTGAGAAATCAAATGCCATAATTCTTCGGTAATAAAAGGCATAAAAGGATGAACTAATTTTAACAATCCTTCAAAAAGATTAAGCGCACGACTTAAAGCGGCAGAACTTACTTTGTTATTATCCGAATAAAATTTAATTTTGCTCAGCTCAACATACCAATCACAGAAATCGTTCCACACATAAGTATAAATAATTTTTACAGCACCGTTGATATCAAATTTATCCATTGCATCATCGAATTGCTTAATTGTTTTTTGGAAACGGGTGTAAATCCATTCATCAATAAAATCGATATGTTCATTTACTAATGTTTTATCAATTTCAATTTGCCGAGTGTTCATCAACAAAAACCGTCCGGCATTCCAAATTTTATTGGCAAAGTTTCTTCCGAGTTCGGTTTTATCAACACTGAAAAGCACATCTTGCCCAAGCGGGGCAATATAATTAATAGTAAACCGGAGAGCATCGGCGCCGTAAGTATCAATAACATCAAGCGGATCGGGGGAATTACCGAGTGATTTGCTCATTTTTCTGCCCTGCATGTCACGTATGATACTGGTAAAGTAAACATCTTTAAAAGGAATATCATTCATAAATTCCATTCCCGCCATAATCATTCGTGCGACCCAGAAAAAGATAATATCGGGGCCGGTAACAAGCAGGTCGGTTGGATAATAATATTCTTGTTCTTCTTTTGTTGTGAACACATCTTGCGCCCATAACCAGCTCGATGCCCACGTATCGAGCACATCATCTTCCTGTTTCCAATTTTTAATATCGTCGGGCGGTTCAACGTCGCAGTAAATTTCGTTTGTTTCTTTGTGATACCATACGGGAATTCTGTGTCCCCACCATAATTGCCTCGAAATACACCAATCCTTGATGTTTGTCATCCAATGTTTGTATGTTTTAATCCAATGATCCGGATGAAAATTTATTAATCCATCACGCACAACTCTTAATGCAGGCTGCGCAAGTTCATCCATCTTCATAAACCATTGTTCGGAAAGATACGGCTCTATCGGTACCCCGCCTCTGTCGGAATATCCGACTTTATTTGTGTAATCTTCAATTTTTTCAAGCAGACCAAGTTCTTCAAATTTCTCTACTACTTTTTTACGAACAATATCTCTATCCAAATTTTGAAATTCTTCGGGAACGTTTTTGTTTGTTGTGGCATCTTCATTAAAAATATTTATGATTTTAAGATTATGGCGCTGCGCAATTTCGTAATCGTTAAGATCGTGAGCAGGAGTTATTTTTACAGCTCCCGTTCCAAATTTCATATCAACATATTCATCCGCAAAAATTGGAATTTTTCTATTTACAATCGGAAGTAAAACATTTTTCCCAATTAAATTATTAAACCTTTTATCGTTGGGATTAACGGCAACACCCGTATCACCAAGCATTGTTTCGGGACGTGTTGTTGCCACCGTTACATATTCATTACTTCCATCAATAGGATAACGTAAGTACCATAATTTCCCATTAACGGTTTTGTAAATAACCTCTTCATCGGAAATGGCGGATTTTGAAGCGGGGTCCCAATTAACCATTCTGTAACCGTGATAAATAAACCCTTTTTTATACAGTTTTACAAAAGCTTCTATTACTTTTTTATAATAATGATCATCCATCGTAAAACGTTGTCGTTGCCAGTCGCAGCTTACACCTAATTTTTTAAGCTGATTAATAATTATTTTACCATACTTTTCATTCCATTTCATACAATGCTTCAGAAACTCATCTCTTCCGATTTCATGTTTATCAATTCCTTTGGATTTTAAGTCCTTTATTACCTTTGATTCCGTTGCGATGGAAGCATGATCCGTGCCGGGTACCCAAAGTGCATTGAACCCTTTCATCCTTTTATAACGAATGTAAACATCTTGAATAGTGTTGTTAAGCACATGCCCTAAATGAAGAATTCCTGTGATGTTCGGCGGCGGAATTACAATAGTGTAAGGTACTTTTTTGCTATCGGGTTTGGAATGATATAACTCATTTTTATACCAATATCGATACCATTTATCTTCAACCGTTTTCGGATTGTAAATTTTGGGAATATCTGTAAAATTTTTATCTGACATTGCTTTCTCAATTTTTAAATTTTAAGAAGCAAATATACTCATTTTGAATATTTTATTTTTCAAACTTCGATGAAAACCACAATTTTGAATTGCGGCAATATGGCAGTACAAAATGAATTGAGATTATTGAAAAATAAAATAAATTGGACAGATTTCAGTCGCAAATGAAAACTAATCCCTATTAGGAATAAGAAATTGTTTCTAGTGATAAATTTAATTATAGAACCGCATTTGACCATCAATTTATGGACATATAAAAAATAAAGATTGATATTTACTGGGGAAAAATTTAGATTTTAAAGTTATAAGTTCTAATCGAGAAGAACTAAAATGAAAATAATACCTTTCCTGAAAATATTAGTGGTTTCTATTCTCATATTCTCATCAGCCAAAGCCCAAGATCCTCAGCAAAGTCTGATTGATATCAGCAATATAACCTCATGGGTCAGAAATAATGGATTTCATGATTGGGTTGTTAGCTCATCCTGGAACGGAGCTTATCCAAATGGAATTGATGCTGGTGTAATTTTTTCTGAAGGTATTGTTTGGGGTGGTTTGGTTCACGATGGTCAATCCAAGATTGTCAGAGTAAATGGTAATACTTATATTACCGGTTGTTCACCTATTACAAGATTATTTAGAGTTAGAACAGATTATTTCTCTGCTGATCTCACTCTTGACGCCGCTGATTTTTTTAATATAGACAGATCTCAAGTTACATCCGAAGATATTCAGACAATTAAGAAACAATACGAAAAAGATTGGAATGAATGGCCTGCTGATAAAGGTGCGCCATATTTTGATGAAAATAAAGATGGTAAATATGAGTCTGATATCGATGTCCCAGGAGTTCCAGGAGCAATTCAAACTATCTGGATAGATTATAACGATAGTTTATCTACTTTCCTTTATGGTTCTCCACCCATTGGATTAGAAATTCAGGAAACATATTGGGCTTACTATATAACCGGTATTTTGAGTAATGTGATTTATAAAAAAGTAGACCTGATTTATAAAGGTTTAAACCTCTCTGCCCCTAATTCCCGAATTGATAGTATGTATATTACACAATGGGTTGATACTGATGATGGAAATTATTCCGATGATTTTGTGGGCTGTGATACATCCCTTAACTTGGGGTATACATATAATTCAAGTAATTATGATGCAATTTATAGTGAATACCTACCGGCACCTGCTGCTGCAGGATATAGTTTTATTCAAGGTGTTTCTAAATTTACAGGTAACCCAAGCGACAGCGCAATTTTCAACTTTAAATGGAGAAAGGGACGTAAATATATAAACAAAAAAAATATGAGTTCTTTTATCTACTTTGGCGCCGGCTGTTCTTGGTCAGACCCTGATTTTACTTATAATGGCACACTTATGTTTTATAATTTGATGAGGGGATATTTGCCCAGGCCACCTTATCCATATGCTTACCTTTTTCCCTCTAATCTAGCAGATTATACTTCTAATGGCGTTTACCTGCTTGACGGCGACCCGGTGACGGACACTGGCAAAATAGACGGTATTATTGATGGGCCTAGCAGTATTAGTAATAAAGATAACAAACTTGTATATGATAAATTATATAAAGTGAATAAATTACTTCTATTGAAATAAAAAAATAATAATTTCAAAATTCGCCATGGGCATAAAGATTGAAGCGTAAATTATTAAATATACTAATGTTGGTATGTCTTTTTATTTTAATTATCAACACTCGTTTAACTGCTCAGAATCCTGAACAAAGTATCATTAATATAAATAATATTACGTCATGGATACGTAATGATGGTTCCCATCCTTCGATTGTCGGTGAAAATTCCTTAGCAGGTGATGTGTGGAATGGTACATTTCCAAAAGGAACAGCAGGTGCAATTATAACCGAAAATATCCTTTGGGGCGGAAAAATTTTTGACGGCGGAGATACGTTAGTTAGAATATCAGGCGGATTTTTTAATACCGGGAATATACCTTTAACAAGAGTATTCCGGATAAGACCGGATTATTATAAAACGGACTTATCCGGCGATGCTGCCAGTTATTTCCAAATTCCAAAGAGCCAAGTAACCGAATCTATGGTCAAAGAAATTTATAATCAATATGAAAAAGATTGGGATGAGTGGCCTGCAAATAAGGGCGCTCCTTTTTACGATGTAAATAATGATGGTAAATATGAACCGGACATAGATGTTCCAGGGGTGCCGGGGGCATCGCAAACTTTATGGATAAATTATAATGATGGTAATTCAGACTCTCTTTTTGCCTCTCCTCCTATCGGTTTAGATATTCAAGAAACATATTGGGCTTATAACCATACCGGTGCATTGAGTAATATTATTTATCGAAAAATCGATTTAGTTTACAACGGAACTTCATTTTCTACCACCAAATCAAAAATTGACAGCATGTATATTACTTTATTTGCATATTGTTCTCTTGGTGATTTTAGAAATGATCTTGCTGGAAGTGATACAACGTTAAACTTGGGTTATGTCTATAATTCAAGTGATATTGATACGGCTTACAATAGATATTTTCCGGCTCCGCCTGCAGTCGGTTATACTTTCTTACAAGGTGTTTCTCATAAAACAAATAATTACAGCGACAGTGCCATAGTAAATTTCAAATGGCGTCATGGATATAAATATACAAATCATAAACCATTAAATCGTTTCATTTATGAAGCTGTTGGAGGGAGTTGGAATTACCCGGATATTGGAAATTATAGCGGTACATTAAAATTATATAATATAATGAGGGGATATTTACCTCTTCGCGAGTATCCAAGTTCGTACCTTTTTCCTTCCAGTGTTACAGATTACACTCCTAACGGAGTTTATTTACTTGATGGTGATCCTGTAACCGGAACAGGTAAAATTGATGGGGTTTATGATGGTCCTGGTATCCGGGGAATGTTTTTAACTAACGGCCCCTTTACTTTAAATTTAGGAGATACCGCTGAAGTTGTGATTGCATTGGTTGGTGGAATAAGTCAAAGTCATTTAGCAAGTATTTCTAACCTTAGGTACAATACTGCATTTTCTAACAAATTTTATAATGATTTTGTAAATAAAATAACCTCAGGAAATTTAATAGTTGAACCTTCCGATCGACCAGGAAAGAATATTAATCCTGATTACTATGTACTGTTTCAAAATTATCCTAATCCATTCAATCTTACAACAACAATAAACTATTCGATTCCTAAAACGAGTTTTGTTACAATAAAAGTTTATGATGTTTTAGGAAGAGAAGTTTCAACTTTAGTTAATGAAGAGAAACAACCTGGCAATTATAAAATAAAATTTGATGGAATTAACTTTTCTAGTGGAATATATTTTTATCAAATGAATGCAGGTGATTATGTTGATGTTAAGAAATTTGTACTAATTAAATAGTATCAAATAAAAATTTATGTAAATTTTATTATCTTTCCGAACTTTTTAATAAAAAAGGTTTTACAAAATGTATAAAATGTTGATCTTCCTAAAAAAAGATAGTGATGCACCAATAGTTGAGGACTTTAAAAACAGGTTAGTCCCCTATTTAGAAACAATGACAAACTCAAAAGTCAAAATAGGGAAAATAGACGGCTCGGCAATGCTCGAAGATAAGTTTTCCTATTTTTGTGAAATAAACATGCCCACAAAAGATGAATTTGATAAAATAATGGCAAGCTCAGAAGGGAAAAAATTTAGCCGGGGTATTGTTAATTTTATTCATCATATTTCAATTTTTTATGTCGACTTTAACGAATAACAAACATTTAATCTTTTTCAAATTATTGTATTGAAGTATCTTTCTTTGTAGATTTTCTTTTAAAATTATCAAACTTAAAAAACAGAGAACAATATGAAAAAAACCATGATTTTATCAATCGTAATCTTCTTTTTTTCCGTAACTTATTTTGCTCAGAGCAAACACGCAATTACCGTAAACGATTTATGGGCAATGAAACGTATTGAAAATATTACTTTATCTCCAAACGGTAAACTAATAGCTTTTAGTGTTACAACATACAGCATGAAAACCAATAAAGGCAATACGGATATTTGGTTAGTAAAGAGCGACGGTACTGATTTACGTCCTTTTAAAACTTCAAAAAAATCTGAAAGCGAACCGGCGTTTTCACCGGATGGCAAAGAAATTTATTACAATCTTAATGGACAAATCAGAAAAAGTAATATTGACGGCAGCTATGATGTGCCGGTGACTCACCTATATTCAAGTGTTTCGGAATTTACTCTGTCAAAAAAAGGTTCAAAACTGTTGTTTGTTTCAGAAGTTTTCCCAAACTGTAAAACACAAAAATGTAATAAAGAAAAAGATGCTGCAATAAAGAATAATCCTGTTAAAGCTAGAATAATTACACATTTAATGTTTCGTATTTGGAATAGATGGCGCGGTGAAAAAAGGAGTCATCTTTTTGTGATGAATTTGAAAACCGGGAATTACACTGATCTAACACAGGGCAAAGAATTTGATGTACCGCCGTTGGATTTGGGAAGTACACACGATTTTACGTTTTCGCCTAACGGTCAAGAAATTGCCTACGTAGCCAACAAATCGAAGGTAGTTGCTACCAATACAAATAACGATGTTTTTCTTATTGAATTAAAAAACGTAAAAAATGGAAAACCTGCACCGGATAAGAAAATTTCAGTAAGTAAAGGAAACGACAATCAACCGGTTTATTCTCCCGATGGGAAATACATCGCTTTCCGCTCAATGAAACAACCCGGTTTTGAATCCGATAAATATAATTTGGTTTTATATAACCGGGAAACCGGCAAGCTTAAAATAATACCGAATAGTTTAGATGTATCAATCGGTCAAATGGTTTGGTCGAATAATTCCAAATACATTTATTATACCGCTGCATATAAAATTTATAATTCAATATTCAAAATTGACATCAATACAGGTAAAAGTACTCCTGTTTTAATCAAAAGAGTAAATTCTTCGATTGTACTTTCACCAAACGGTAAAAGGCTTTTCTTTAAACAAGAACGCTCTACTTTACCTTATGAAATATTCAGCATCAATCCGAATGGAAAGGATATAAAACAGCTTACATTTCTTAATAAATCACGTTTAAATAAATTGGAAATGAATGAAATTGAAACTTTTTGGAGCAAAGGTGCCGGTGGGACAAAAATTCAATCGATATTAGTAAAACCACCGTTTTTTGATGCTGCAAAAAAATATCCTTTGTTATTCCTTATTCACGGAGGTCCGCAAGGTCATTGGACAGATGAATTCCATTATAGATGGAATTTGCAATTGTTCGCTTCAAAAGGGTATGTTATTGTTGCACCGAATCCGCGCGGCAGCGTTGGGTACGGACAAAAATTTACTAATGAAGTTTCCAAAGATTGGGGCGGCAAGCCTTATATAGACTTGATGAACGCTTATGATTATGCAATTAAAAAATTCAGCTTTATTGATACAAGTAATACATTTGCTGCGGGTGCATCTTACGGCGGGTATATGATTGATTGGATTGAAGGACATACAAATAGATTTAAAGC
>CAZXJG010000018.1:29019-30151 GCA_964640985.1 uncultured Melioribacteraceae bacterium
TTCGATTTAGTAAGTATGTATGGAAGTACCGAAGAGCTTTGGTTTCCGGAATGGGAATTTGACGGCCCGCCATGGAAAAATAGAAAATTATATGAAAAATGGTCGCCAAGCAGCTACGTGCAAAACTTCAAAACTCCAATGCTTATTATTCAAGGTGCGAGAGATTACCGTGTTCCCGATACACAAGCATTCGAATTATTTACATCATTACAGCGTATGGGTGTGGAAAGTAAATTATTATATTTCCAAGACGAATTTCATTTTGTGATTAAACCGTTAGATGCAAAATTATGGTGGAATACAATTTTTAACTGGTTAGAGCAACATTACACGAGGCGTTAAAATGAAAGATGAAAATAACATTTTTGAACCGGAAGAAATTCCACGCGAGAATACAACTGAAAACAAATTTGAAAAAGATGAAAGATACATAGAAGAAAATTTATGGGAAAAGGTCGAACGTCTGGGTAAGAAAATCACGTTTTCTAAAGACATTCGTGCACTTTATAAATATATGAAAGATCCTGATGTTGCTTGGTACAGAAAGTCAATTGTTGTAGCTGCATTGGTTTATTTTATTTCACCAATAGATACCATTCCCGATCTTACTCCCCTTTTCGGTTATCTCGATGATCTTGGTGTAATTGCTGCGGTGTTAAAATTTTTGGGAAGTGAATTGACTCCGTATTACGATAAATAGTAAACGCTGGTTCGTCGCTTTCTCCGCGGGAAAGTTCCTTCGGAGAAAGCGACGGGCAAACGGGAAACACACTGTATTCCGGCAAGTAAGCACTTACTTCCAATAGGAAACTTTGTACAAAGAGAGGTTCAAAGGAACAAAGGAGCAAAGGTGAAAAGGTTCTGAATCAAGATTCCCGGAATCTTAACTGCAACCTTCCTGAAAATACAAAGTTCCCTTGATTGTGGAGATTGAAGGTTAGCAAATTAGCAAATTAGCAAATTGAAAGATTAAAAGATTAAAAGATTGAAAGATTGAAAGATTCAGGATTAAGATTTTGCTTGCTGCCACCGACCATTCGGTGGCGGGTGTTGTACACAAGGTTCCTGAATCAAGATTCCTAATCAAACTTCCCCGAAAATACAATATTCCCCTAATTTCTGAGATTCCGGG
>CAZXJG010000019.1:0-13596 GCA_964640985.1 uncultured Melioribacteraceae bacterium
AAAATATTAGAAACAAAATTGAACTCGGTGTTTAACAAAAATTTATTTCGCAACCGGACCAATTAAAAAATTTTGCTTCATAGCAAAAAAACTTATTCTTTTAGATGTAAGAATTACTGATAAATCAAACTTAATATTATAAATTATTTCTTTCCGGCACTTTTTTCTTCCCAATCAATAAGTTTTCCGTTACGGAAAAAATAAGTAATATCACCATAATACCATTGAGAATAAACACCCCATTTTTCAACGTTTGTATGAATTCGATCAGGTTTTCCCCATCCGTCTTTTAGCATTTTGTCCGTCATACCTTTCCATACTTTTCCGTAAGCTATTCTCATCCCAATTTTGTGTCCGTATTTTCTAACGAAGTATTTTGGTAATGCTATTTTAAGTGCAGAATCCAATTTGTTGGAAATATTTGTTAAACTATCAATTTGAGATAGTAATAATTTTTTGTCCGTAAGTAATTTTTGTTTTAATACGGAAAGGCTGTCATATTTTTTATAATAAGTTTTAGAGTTAATTTTTTTATAATTTTGGGCAAAGATGTTTGGTGAAATAGAAATTAGAACTACAAAAAACATAAAAAGTAAAAATTTAAACTGCATAGTAAATTATTTCCTGTTTATTAAATAGCAAATTAAGACTCGCAAAATAGTAAAATAAAAATTTATTTGCTTTATAGAAATCAACTAAAGCGTATATGAAATGTGGGGTTGGTTCTTGTTGTATTAAAAAAGTATTTCTTAAATAAAATTCATTTTACGAATTATTTAACCAAGGGAAGTTCTATCCAAAATTTACTGCCTTTATTAAGTTCACTTTCCACTCCATAGTTACCGTTTAAAATTTCAACTGTATTTTTTACTATGGAAAGCCCTAATCCGCTCCCTTGACTAAACAACAAGCGGGCATTATCAATTCTGTAAAATCTTTCAAAAATTCTATTTTGATCTTTTTGACTTATTCCAATACCGTTGTCGTTTATTTCTAAATGTATCATGTTGTCTTTGATATAAAAGACAAAAACTATTTTTCCACCGTTAGGACTATAATAAATGGCGTTTACCAAAAGATTTGATATTATATTATGCAACAGTTCTTTGTTGGCGTTTATATATACTTCCTTTCTTGTTATTTGATCTTGCTTTTCAATAGTGAGTCCCTTGTCATTTGCTTGTGATTGAAATTCGGAAATGATATCGTTTATTATAGGTATCGGATTTATTCTTTCTATTTGGTGAATTTCCCTTTTTTCTATTTTAGATAGTTTCAGCAAATCGTTGACTAAGTTTTCCAGTTGAATTGTTTTATTCTCAATCTTTTCTAAAAATTTTTTCTGTGTGTTTATATCATTCACATTACCTGACAAAAGAGTTTCTGCAAATCCTTTAATGGATGTTAAAGGGGTTTTGAATTCGTGACTAACATTAGCAACAAAATCTGTTCGCATCGTTTCAAGGTTTTGCAAATGTGTTACATCAACAACCGTAATAATAAAACCCGTAATATTATTAAAGGATTTCATCGGTAAAATATTATATTCTATAAATTTATTACCGTAATATTTTATGCGTCTATTTATCTTCTTTTGATTATTTTCAAATTCGTTCAAGTCCTTTATTATCGGTGGGAAATGAATCCAATCGTAAATTAGTTGATTTTGATCGGACGGTTGTTCTATTTCTAAAATCGAAATAAAATTACTATTATTAAAAATCAGTTTACCGGATAAATCAAAAGCCGCTACGCCTTCATTTAATGAGTTTAGCAATCTATCGAGTTGTTTTTTATCTTTATCTTTTGATAATAATTGCAAACGGTGCTTTCCCAAAATTACGTTGATTAACCCGGCTAATTCATTAAATTTAGAATATTTTTGTGTAGGAAGTAAGTTAAAAGTAAATTGATTATTTATTTCATTAATATCCCTTTTAAAATTGTTAAACTGTTTTTCAATATATTTCCAATAAAAATGACTCCATATCATTATAAAAATCAAAATTATCAAATTTGATAAAATAAGTATATAAGTTAAAAACCTCATTTTATTATTAAGAAATTCATTCGGCAGCACAACTCGAATAAAACCGATTATTTTACCGTTTTGTAAAAGAGTTTCAGAGTAATAGAATAGTTTTATATTATAATTTTTGCTTTTTCTTATTACAAAGCCAATATTTTTTTTAAGAGCTTCTTGAATTTCCGGAAAGTTTAAATTATTCGGTAAGGCACTATTTTTTATTAAAGGAGTGTTGGAATTGGCAAGTGTTTTGCCGTTTTTATCAATAATTGTTGTGCGTAAACCGGTAAGTGTTTTTATTTTATCTACGAAAGACTTCAAATATTTGGAATTTTTTTTCGTCAATTTATTATAATTTAGAATACCTTTTGCCAGATTAAGTTTATCATTGGTTTCGTTTTTAATTTCATTTATAAAATAAGGTTTTGCCGAATTCCACATTAAAATATCAACGGAAAACAGAGTAATAATTACAAGAAAAAGGGCTGCCCAAAATGTTTTTAACCTTAAACTTTCCATTTCTGATTTTTATTATTTATAAAAATATTATTCATCTTCAATTTTAAATCTATATCCAATTCCTTGAACAGTTTGAATAAAAGAATTGCAATCTTTTAGTTTATCGCGAAGTCGTTTTATAGCAACATTTACGGTATGCAAGTCGGCTTGATTATCTATGCCCCAAACAGCATCTAAAAGATCCGATCTGCTTAAAACCCTTCCTTTAGAAGTAATTATGGTTTTAAGAAGATTAAATTCTTTCGGTGTAAGTTTTATCTCTTTGTTTTTACAATAAACTTTGTAAAGCTCAAAATTGACTTTCAAATTTCCAAATTCGAACACGCCGTTTCGCCCTGGTTTTGCACGCCGCAGCAAAGCGTTTATTCTGGCGCTCAACTCTTTTACACTAAAAGGTTTTGTGATATAATCATCAGCGCCAATTTTTAAACCGTAAATTTTATCAAACTCTTGAGAACGTGCAGTAATCATAATAATAGGTAAATCTTTTAAAGATGGGGTTTCACGCAGGTATTTGCATATTTCTATGCCTGATAAACCAGGTAAAGTTAAATCCAAGAGCAATATATCGGGAGGCTTACGAATAATTTTTTCATAAGCCTTATCGCCGTTGCTTTCGATGTAAACATTATATCCTTCTAATTCCAAATTGAATTGAACCAATTCGGCAATATCTGCATCATCTTCTATTATGTAAACTAACGGTTTCAAATTTTATAAGATATTTAAAATGAAAAGTTTTTATTAAATTTTTTTCTGTTTATCGATACCGTAACGAATAATTTTTGCTTCCTGCATAAACACAACATCTTCACTTATGTTTTTAGCTAAATCGGCAATTCGCTCGATGTGTTGCGCAACATTAATTAACGCATAACCTTGTTTAATTTTGTCAGGTCTTTCTTCTAATTTTTTGTAAAGATGTTTCTTAAATTTTTTATTTAGTTTATCAACGTTTTTATCGCGTTGCCTAACGTTACGTGCTAATTGAGTATCTCTATTAATAAAAGATTGAACGGCATCGTGAAGCATGTCGCGGGCAATTTTTGCAAGCAAAGTGATATCATTTACCGGTTCTAAAAGCGGTTCACGAGATAATTTTACAGCTATTTTAGAAATACTTTTTGCATGGTCGCCAATTCTTTCTAAATCATTATTCATTTTCAATGCGCTAACCATAAATCTCAAATCGGTTGCTACAGGCTGTTGTAATGCCATCAGTTCAAAAATTTGTTTTTCTATTTTAACTTCATGAAAATTTATATTTTTATCGCCTTTTCGTACCTGTTTAGCCTGCTCTTTATTTTGAGTTTCAAGAGCTTGAACAGCTTTGTAAATAGCGTCTTCAACTTCATTTGCTAATAACACTAAGTCCTTGTGGACTTTGTCTAACATTTCAACCATTCTTTCGTTCATAATAAAACCAGTTATTTAATAAATAAAATCAATTATTTTAACATTAACCAAATCTACCGGTTATATAATCCTCTGTCAATTTTTCTTTAGGATTAGTGAACAATACCTTTGTATCGTTATACTCAACTAAATCACCTGTCATAAAAAAAGCGGTATAATCGGATATACGTGCAGCCTGCTGCATATTATGGGTAACTATAATAATTGTATATTTTTTTTTAAGTTCAAGAATCAATTCTTCAATTTTAGCAATGGAAATAGGATCGAGTGCACTTGCAGGTTCGTCCATTAATATCACCTCAGGGTTAACCGCCAATGTTCTTGCAATACATAATCTTTGTTGCTGTCCACCTGAAATATTAATACCGGAATCGTCAAGTTTATCTTTAACCTCATCCCATAGCGCAGCCTGTCTTAAGGTTTTTTCGGCAATTTCGGCTAACTTCTTTTTGTTATGATATCCGTTAAGTTTTAGTCCAACTACTGCATTATTAAAAATAGACATTGTTGGGAAAGGATTAGGTTTTTGAAAAACCATTCCTATTTTTCTCCTAAGAATAACAGGGTCATATTTATAAATATCTTTTCCGTCAAATAAAATTTGCCCGGTAGTAGTTCCGTGAACAACTTCATGCATCCGGTTTATACATCTGAGAAAAGTAGATTTACCGCAACCTGATGGTCCTATGATAGCAAGCACCTTGTTTTCAGGGACAGAAATATTAATTTCCTTAAGGACTTTCGCTTTTCCAAAAAAAGCCGAAAGATTTCTTACGTCTATTTTTATCTTTTTTTCTATTTTTATTTTTTCGGTTTCGGTTAAAACCGCTTTATTTGTAATAACGTCGTTTTCCATAGTATTATCGTGTTTTGTATTTGGATCTAGTAAAAAATCTGAATAATAAACTAATTAAAGAAATAAGAAGAATAAGTACAAGTGCTGCAGTCCAGGCTTGATTGTTCCAGTCTTCGAACGGAGATTTTGCATAATCGTAAATATAAACGGTTAATGATGCCATTGGCTGGAAAATTTTTGTAGACCAGAATCTGTTTCCAAGCGCTGTAAATAATAACGGTGCAGTTTCACCGGCGGCTCTCGACAGACCCAGCAAAATACCTGTAGCAATGCCTTTTGATGCCGAACGAAGAACAATTGCAATGGAAGTTTTCCATTTGGGTATACCAAGCGCTAAACTTGCCTCTCGATATGAATGAGGAACAAGCTTAATCATTTCCTCGGTAGTCCGGGTAATGGTGGGAATCATAAGGATAGCCAGAGCAACACCGCCGGCAAAGGCAGAAAAATGATGCATAGGGATTACTACAAAAGTATAAGCTACAACACCAACTACAATAGATGGAATACCACTTAGTACATCGGTTAAAAATCCAACTGTTTTACCAAACTTATTATTGCCGAATTCAGCAAGATATGTTCCCGACATAATTCCGATAGGCAATCCGATAGCTCCACCAATACCTACAAGTATCAGAGTACCGACAATAGCATTTGCCATTCCGCCCCCTGTTTCACCAACCGGTTTTGGCATATTTATAAAAAAATTGATATTTAAGTTTGTTATGCCTTTAGAAATAGTATAATAAAAAATAAATAGCAGCGGTAAAACGGCAATAAGCGTTGCTAAAAATGTTAGTGAAAGCATAAAGTAATTAGTTGTTTTTCTTTTAATAAGGTTGATGTTCATACTAATTTGTTTTGCTCCATTTTTTTTCTACACTCCAAATCAGAAGCCTGGCTCCCATATTAATTATAATAGTAATTATAAATAAGACCAGTGCAAGCTCAATTAATGAACTTAAATACATATCGCTGGTGGCTTCTGCAAATTCATTAGCGAGAACACTTGCCATTGTATAGGCGGGGTCAAAAAGTGAGGCTGAAATAATAGGACGGTTTCCAATTACCATAGTAACTGCCATTGTTTCGCCAACGGCGCGTCCAAAACCCAGCATAACGGCGCCTAATATACCTGAACGAGAATTTGCCAGTACAATTTTAATTACTTCCCACTTAGTGGCTCCAAGCGCATAAGCTGCCTCTCTTTGCGTGTCCGGAACCGATTTTAAAACTTCACGTGAAATTGAAGATATTATAGGAAGTACCATAACCGAAAGGATTATTGCAGCAGCTAACATTCCGAAACCATACATGGCACCTTTAAAAAAAGGCAGGCTTCCGAAATGTTTAAATAAAAACGGTTCAACAACTCTTCTTAACCAAGGCACTAATACAAATATACCCCAAAGCCCATAAACTACGCTTGGTATGCCTGCTAATAATTCCGTAAGAAATGAAAGCGGCTTTTCTAACCAATTAGGAGCTAATTCGGAAAGGAATATTGCAACACCAAGCCCAAGTGGTATACATATTAAAAGTGCTAAAAATGATGAAGCTAAAGTTCCGTAAATAGAAGGTAAAGCACCGAATATTTCTTTTACCGGGTCCCAAGTAGATGTGTATAAAAATTTCCACCCGAATTTACTGATTGATAATTCGGAACCGGTGTACATTTCATAACCCATAAGAATTACTAACAAAAAAACCGAAATTGCAAAAAACAATGTTAGGTTTTCATATATCAGATCGCCAAGGTTTCTATTACTTAGCCGGTTAGTTATGAAATTATTCTTTTTTATAGTGTCTTTATGTTTCAATTTTACCTTTTTATACTAAAATTAAATGATATTAGAATACATAAGTTTAATAAGCCCAATTTAAAAAATTGGGCTTATTAATTTTTGGAAAATGTAAATCAAAATCCATTTGATAATCAAAAATGATATTCTATTTATTTAACATTTAATTTATGACCATTATATGTTATGCTGTTAATTTTTTCTTCACAAAGTTTAACAACAGATTTTGGAAGTGGAGAATAGTAGAGTCCTTCGGCATAAGCTTCGCCTTTTTCCATTGCCCAGCGCAAAAATCTAACTAATGCTACAGCTTTCTGTTTGTTATGCATATTTTTATAAATCAACAGCCAGGTAAATCCAGATATCGGATATGAGTTTTTACCTGCAGCGTTGGTAATCATCGCTCTAAGATCTTTCGGCATATTTTTAGCCGCACCGGCAGCAGCATCTGATACTGTATTAAAATTAGCTTCAACAAAATATCCCGCTTTATTTTTTAATTTGGCATAAGATAATTTATTTTGTACGGCATAAGCTAATTCTACATAACCGATTGATCCTTCGGTTTGTTTTATTAATCCGGCAACACCTTCGTTTCCTTTTCCACCAAGCCCTACAGGCCAGTTAACAGAAGTACCGAAACCTACTTTTTTAGCCCATTGCTTACTAACATCCGACAAATAGTGTGTAAATATAAATGATGTTCCACTACCGTCTGAACGATGTGCAACAAGAATAGGTTCATTAGGAAGATTTAAACCAGGATTAAGATTCTCAATTCTTTTATCGTTCCACATAGTAATTTTGCCCAGAAATATATCTCCGACAGTTTTACCGTCAAGTTTTAATGTCTTCTTTAATACAGGAAGATTATAACTAAGTACCACACCGCCAAGTACTGTTGGAATATGTAAAATTTCCGTGCCGCGTTTTCTTTTTGCCTCTTTAAGCTGCTTATTACTCATAGGTCCGTCGCTGGCTCCGAAATCTACGGTACCTTCAATTACTTGTCTGATTCCTGCACCACTACCTATTGCCTGGTAGTTAATTTGTATACCTGTTTCTTGTTTATAAAGATCGAACCACTTTGAGTAAATAACATACGGAAACGTTGCTCCCGCTCCGTTAAGCTGTACCTGCGCATTGTCTACGCCTGAAAACAGACTTAAAAAGATGATTAACAAAGAAAATATTTTTGAGTTCATAATATAACTCCTTTTAAAATTAAAGTAATTTAATTGACTTTTGAAAAACTCATTTTTGAAAAACCTTTTAATAATTTTTTTAAATTTAATTTTATGCTGAAAAAGATTCATAGTTTCGTTTACAGACTTCTTTTTATTTGTTAATATATTCAGATTTTCCATTTTACTATAGTTATCCATTTAACAAAATGTGATATTATATTTTGAATTGAAAATTTACATTATAAACAGATGTTGAAACACCGGTCTGCGGTTTCAGATAACGAAAGTTAGGCGAAATTGAAAACCCTTTCCCGGGTGTAAAATTTAATCCTCCTATTAGATAAGTATTCCCGTCATTATCTGCACTTGTATTGGGATCATAAAGATCTAATCTTGCATATAATTCTACTTTTTTGGTAAACTTATAATTCCCATAAGCCGAGATGATGGTTTTTGTTAAATTTACTCCTTTTTCATTGAATATATCGTATTCTGCTCCGAATCTTAAATTGTTTTTGGAATATCCCGCAAAGCCTCCTAATACGGTTTTGTTCTCCGTAGATATACTTATCCCTTTTTTATAATCGAACGGCTCTAAACTAAATGACGCTCCAATATTAAATCCCCCTTTGGATATTTTTGATTTTCCATATAATACTTGTACCGAGTATTTTTTGTAATTGTCGTTCTCTGATTTTTTATAACCTGCACCGTTTGTAATTAGAAAACTGAAACTTAATTTGTCGACAAATTTATTGTAGTACCCGATACCCAAATCAGCCGATGAAGAGAATTTATGTAAATCCATCGGAGATTTCTCAACGAATCTATAACCCCAGTTATGTTCTTCAACATTGAAGAGGTTCATACCTTGGAGTCCGAAAACGAATTTACCGAAATCAGTTTTCCAAGCCAGAAGAGCATTTTTAAGATAAACACTTAACCTGTTATCATTACCGGTATTAAACCTCCCCACATCGGTAGTAACTTTGTAAGAGATTTCCTTAGAAAGATTGTTTTTCAAGGTAAAATACACACGATGAATCTCGAATGAATTAGTAGGTGCAGCATTTTTATTATACGAATAATTGAAATATACTTTCCCCCCTAATTTGTTCTGTGAAAAAATTGTAGATGCCGTTATTAGCAGCATCACAAATAATGGTATCGCCTTTCTCATTTTGTCTCCTATTTTAATTAATGAAATTTAATTTCGATGCTTAATATATAATCGAGATGTTACAATTCGGTTACAAAAATTTTGTATGATAGATTACTGCCATAGATATTCCTACGGAATAATTCGTCCAAAAAAAATTAGATTTGAATAGTCATTAGAAAGTATTTATAGGTTTGATAAATAGCTCTTTTCAATTTACAATTAAAGATTGAAGATTGGATAATTGTTTCGTGTAAATTCGTGTAAATTCGTGCAATTCGTGTCTCGTGTAGTTAATTATTTTTACACATTAAAAAAATTTATTTAATTTCATTAAATTAAAGTTCTAATTTGATTTTATAGTGAGAGACAATGGGAAAAAGAAAAAGGCCTTCGTGGGATGAATATTTTTTAAAGCTTGCAATGCTTGTTTCTGAAAGAGCAACTTGTCCTCGTATGCATGCTGGGGCCGTATTAGTAAAAAATAAAAGAATATTAGCTACCGGTTATAACGGCTCAATACCCGGGCAGCCGCATTGCGATGATATCGGTTGTATGATTGTTGATAACCATTGCGTTCGAACTATCCACGCAGAAATGAATGCAATAATTCAATGTGCAATTCATGGAGTAAGCACACAAGGCGCTACGGCTTATATTACCAATATGCCTTGTACAAATTG
The DNA here is from genome assembly GCA_964640985.1 of uncultured Melioribacteraceae bacterium. Taxonomy (GTDB): domain Bacteria; phylum Bacteroidota; class Ignavibacteria; order Ignavibacteriales; family Melioribacteraceae; genus CAZXJG01. Next base: position 9,649 of record CAZXJG010000019.1, read on the forward strand.
TGCTAAAGCCTTAATTGGTGCGGGAATTAAAGAAATAGTTATATTTTCCGATTATCACGGTACTTTGGCAAAGGAATTCTTTAAAGATGCGAACGTAACTATTAGAAGGATGAAAATGCCGGATAAAGAAATTGATTATGATTTAGATTCATTTACATCTGCTAAAAAGATAAACCCCGATAAAATTATAGATGAAAAGAAATTAAAATGAAGCTAACAAAAGAAAATCTAAAAGAATATTTTATACCGAAAAATTTTATTAACAGAGATTTAAGTTGGTTGGAGTTTAATAGAAGAGTTTTAGATGAAGCATTAAATCCTGATTTGCCTCTGTTAGATAAAATTAAGTTCATTTCAATATTTTTTACAAATCTAGACGAATTTTATATGATTCGTATTTCTGGATTAAAGGGTCAGATACGGGCAAAAATATTTGAACCGTCAATTGATGGACTTAACCCGATTCAGGAACTTAGAAAGATTGAAGAAGAAGTTCAAAAAATGCTCAAGATAGTTTACGATTATTGGAAAAACAAAATTTTTGATGCATTAACAAAGCGAAATATTTTTATAGCAAAAATTGAAGATTTAAATGCATTTGAGCGCGAACAATTATCTATTATTTTTAATAAAGAAATTTACCCGGTGCTTACTCCACTTGCTTTTGATCCGGGAAGACCTTTTCCGTATATATCTAATTTAAGTTTGAGTTTCGCAATTCTTGTTAAAAACCAAAAAGGGGACAGACACTTTGCCAGATTGAAAATACCTAACGTTCTTTCAAGATTAATACAAATTGACAAGATTGAGGAAATACACAAAAAGAAAAACAGTCAAAAATTTACTGCAAAGTTTATTTGGATTGATGACTTAATTAAACATAATTTAGATAAACTTTTTCCGGGTTTGGAAATTATAGAAGCATACCAATTTAGAATTACCAGAGATACCGATCTTGAAATTCAAGAGGACGAAGCCGATGATTTGTTAGACTTAATTGAAGAAAATGTAAAACAGAGAAAATTCGGGTCGGTTGTTCGGTTGGAAGTTGAAAAAAACATACCCGAATATATGTTAAACACACTTACCGAAAATCTTGAAATTACCAGGCGTGATGTTCATATTATTGACGGCATATTAGGGCTGGACAGTATAATGAAGCTATACGATCTGCCGCTTCATCAACTAAAAGAAAAACCTTTTCATCCGATAACACCACCTCAATTTAATGAAGATGAAAGTATTTTTTCGATAATTAAACACCGCGATTTATTTTTACATCACCCTTACGATGCCTTTTCTCCTGTTATTGATTTTATAAAAGAAGCCGCACAAGATCCGGATGTTCTCGCAATTAAACAAACTCTTTATCGAGTTGGAACCAATTCCCCGATTGTTAAATATTTAATCGAAGCGGCCGAAAGAAATAAACAAGTTGCCGTGCTTGTTGAATTGAAAGCAAGGTTTGATGAGGAAAATAATATTTTTTGGGCACGTGAATTGGAAAAAGCAGGTGTTCACGTTGTATACGGTTTAGTCGGATTGAAAACCCACGCTAAAATTACTCTTGTTGTGCGTAAAGAATCTGACGGGGTAAAAAGATATGTGCATTTAAGTACCGGCAATTATAACCCAATTACCGCTAAGTTTTATACGGATTTAGGTCTTTTTACAAACGATGAAGATATTTGTGCGGATGTAAGTGAAATATTCAATTATATAACCGGATATTCTGAACAGAAACATTATAGAAAATTAATAGTGGCTCCATTAAATATTCGGTCGACCTTTCTTAAGCTGATTGAACGGGAAATTAATAATGTAAAAAAGGGCGGGAAAGGTTATTTGATTTTTAAAATGAACTCGATAGTTGATCCGACTATTATTGCCGCTTTATATGAAGCTTCCAATGCCGGAGTTAAAATAGATCTTATTGTAAGAGGAATTTGTTGTTTACGACCCGGAGTTCCGAGATTAAGTGAAAACATTAACGTAATTAGTATTATCGGCCGGTTTCTTGAACACAGTAGAATTTTCTATTTTTATAATAATGGCAAGGAAGAACTTTTTGTTGGAAGCGCCGACTTGATGCAGAGAAACCTTGATAGAAGAGTAGAAATTATTTTCCCGATTGAAAGTCAGAAAATAAAACAACACATTATTAACTCAATATTAAAAATTGCTCTAAAAGACAATATTAAAGCACGGGTAATGAAACCTAATGGTAAATATGAATTTAAAAAACCCGGCGATACCGAAGAAAAAATTTCATCTCAAGATTGGCTTATGAAAAAAAGTGTTTCAAGAGGCAAATCGATTTCTGTCGGCACAAAATCGGGTTAAGCTTTAATTAAAATATGTTTGATGATTCTAATTACAACCTGAAGAACTAAAATAAAGATTCATTGACTAATCTGATATTGTATCGTCCCTCTCTAAGTTATTTATGGAATTATTGCTATCTCCTTTTCGCTCAACAGTAATCTCTGTTCTATGTTATATCCCTTTTTCTAAGATACTAATATGTCTTTTTTACTTACATTTCTATCGAGTTATATCTATGACATTTTTAATATGTTATTACAAAAATAAAAAATTTTTCATTTATCTCTTGACAAACAAAAAATTATATTCTATATTAGAGAAGTTAAACGTTTAACCAAATTATATTAAATTATGTCAAATCCAACTATAAAAGATGTTGCAAGGAAATCCAATGTATCTATTGCTACAGTATCGCTGGTGATTCATAATCATCCGAGAATTTCCGAAGGGACAAAAAGCAGAGTTTTAAAGGCAATTAAAGAGTTGAATTATCATCCCGATCGCTCCGCAAGAAGTTTAGTATCAAGGCAAACAGGCAACATAGGATTTATTTTAACAGATGATCACTTTTTAAGAACCGAACCTTTTTATACCAGAATATTCTTAGGTTCCGAATTTGAAGCGCGCGAAAATGAGTTTTATCTATTGCTTACAACCATCGATTCAAAATTTAGTATATCGGATCAATTGCCTCGTTTTATATTGGAACGAAATGTTGACGGTTTAATAATTGCCGGAAAAATACCTAATTCGTTTATATCCAGTTTGAATTCGGTGAAAATTCCAATAGTGTTTATTGATTATTTACCTAAAAAATTGTCAAATAAGTATTCTTCGGTATTGATTGATAATTTAAACGGCGGAGTAACGGCAACCAAACATCTCATAAGTTATGGTCACAAAAAAATTGCATTCATTGGCGGAGATATTGAACACCCGAGTATTAAAGACAGATTAAAAGGATATAAAAAAGCTTTAATAGATGCAGGCATAAAAATAAACGCGAGTTTGATTATTACCGATGAAGATTATCCCTCAAGAGAAAATGGTATTAATGCCGCTGGAAAATTATTTAAAAAAAATAAAAATGTAACTGCTATTTTCGCCTGTAACGATGCAATGGCTATTGGGATTATGGAATATATTAAAAGCATAGGATTGAAAATACCGCAAGATATATCTATTGTTGGATTCGATGATGTTGAAGAGGGTTTATCCCTTAATCCGTCTCTTAGTACAATAAAAGTTTTTAAAACCGAAATGGGTTCGGAAGCCGTGAAACTTATTTCAAAAATGATTAAAACAAGATCTATTAAAAGCGAAAAAAAAATAATCCCAATTGAACTTGTTATACGTAATTCTACTAAAAAAAAAGACTTATTAAATCAACCAAAGAATATTTCGGTTACTAAATATCAAATAACACCTAACTAAAAAAGGAGAAAGTTATGAAAACAATCAAACTTTTTATCTCTCTCTTAATGGCCATAATGTTGCTGGGTATTTCTGATGCAAATGCTCAATATAAACTAAAGGACATAGGAGGATTTGAGGGAAATACACCTTCCTTTTGGACAAAAGGGAATGAACCCTCGGGAGCCACACTTATGTGGGCTACAGATC
>CAZXJG010000019.1:13696-29754 GCA_964640985.1 uncultured Melioribacteraceae bacterium
ATTCATTAGAATTCAATATGCCTTTGGGTAGAAATGTACATGATGGTTTTGTCGGTACCCGAAGAGCTTATTTTGATGGCAGGGATTATAAACCTTTACCAAAAGTGGTGAATCTAACTTCTGCCGATCAGGATCCAGCTCATTTGACTAATATACAACCTGGTGACTCGATAAGAATCAGTGTCTGGGTTAAAGCTAGCGGCTTGTATCCGGACTCTGCGGCTAAATATCCTACAACTTGGGCAGTCGGAATTACACCTCAATTTTTCACTAAGATGGGTAATAATGCCGGTTGGGGTGGTACAGGCAGTGATTATCAATTTACCTTCCCAAATGTTACATCTTTCGGTTGGACACAATATCATATAGATACCCAGGTACCAAAAGATACTGCCACTAAAGGATTAGGTGTAAGATTACATGTATACTCTACTTTTGTAGGTAAGGTTTATTTTGATAATGTAACAGTCACAAGACTTTCTGTTGCTACCGGAGTAGAATTAAATAAACTTTTACCTTCTTCCTTTAAGGTGTATCAAAATTATCCTAATCCTTTTAATCCCTCTACAATTATAAGTTATGCTTTGCCGAAAGCATCGCTTGTTAAAGTGGTTATCTATGACATTACAGGTAGGGAAATAAAAACTTTGGTAAATAAGGAACAAACGGCAGGTATGCATTCAGTTACCTGGAACGGCGAAAATAATAATGGGATGATGGTGTCAAGCGGTATTTATTTCTATAGAATTAGTGCCAGACTTAATGTACAGGTTAGAAAAATGATATTATTAAAATAGTATCAAATAACCAAGCGGTTTTAGATTCCATGCGTTTATGGTCATTTGACCTAAATATTAAATGAACGCTTGTATTTTTTTGAAGGGAACACATAACGGTGTTCTCTTCAAATTAATCTTATAGAGAATCAATACAAAATGTAAGTTTGTTAATAATGTCTAATTGAAAAATGTAAGTTTAATTATGAAAATTTTTTATATTGTTAAGCATGTTATCGGTTACATCTTACTTATTACAATTTTTACTGTAATTAATACCTTTGCGGGAAATACAGGTAAAATTGCAGGAAAGATTATTGATAAAAGTAATAACCGGCCTTTAATTGGAGTCAATGTTCTTATCATGGGCACTACCATGGGAGCTGCTGCTGACCTAAACGGAGAATATTATATATTGAATATTCCTCCGGGTACGTATGAGGTTAAAGCATCTTTGATTGGTTATCAATCTGTTATTGTAAAAAATGTTAAAGTATCTGCCGATCAAACTACACAGCTTGATTTCAAATTGGGTGTTCAAGCTGTTCAACTTAAAAGCATTGTCATTACTGCTTCAAAGCCGATAGTACAAAAAGATCTTACATCTACTCAGCAAAATATAAGTGGAAATGCCATTAAACTGCTGCCGGTTGAAAATGTTAAATCTGTAATCAATCTTCAAGCAGGGGTAGTTAACGGACACTTTAGAGGCGGAAGACTTGGTGAAGTGAAATATATGATTGATGGGGTAGCGGTAAATGATGTTTATTCCGGTCAGCAAACTATGGAAGCAAATATTAATAGTATTCAAGAGCTACAAGTGATTACAGGTACATTTAATGCGGAATACGGACAAGCTCTTTCAGGTGTGGTGAATCAAATCACAAAAATTCCTAGTAATCATTATTCCGGAAGCTTTTCCACTTATGCAGGTGATTATGTTACCAGCCGTACAAATTTGTATCCTTTTATGGGCGGGTTGCATCCATTAAGAACTCATGATATTCAAGGTACGCTGAGTGGTCCTATTCCTTTAACAAACGGTTTTGTGAAATTCTTTAGCTCTGTAAGATATTTAAGTGATAATGGTTATTTATATAGTAAGAGGATTTTTGATCCTCAGGATTCATCAAACTTTAATGCTAATAATCCAAAAAATTGGTATAGAGGCGCTACCGGCGATGGCGCGGATGTTCCTATGAATTATTCTAGAACTCTCACTTTGCAAGGAAAACTAAATTTTAAAGTTGGTACCGGTAGAGGGATTGTGCTTGAAGGATTATATCAAAAACGTAATTATAAAAATTATGATCATCTATTTCGGTTTGATCCCGATGGAGATTATAAAAATTTTCAAAACAGTTTTCTCGGCAGCATAAAATATACACATGTGTTCAGTCAATCTGCATTTCTTAACGTACAAGCTTCTCTATATTCAACAGATTATCACCAGTATGTGTATAAAAATCCTTTAGACCCACGATATGTTTCGCCTGATAAATTCAGACAGGTAAGCGGAAATTCTTTTTATACGGCAGGAACTCAAAATTGGCATTTTTCACATAATACAAAAACCTATACAGCGAAAATAGATTTTACCGACCAATTAACAAATGTACACGAGATGAAAACCGGTTTTGAATTTGAATATTATTCTTTGGATTATAAAGATTTTCAGGTAATGGTTTTACCGCATAATAATTATAAACCATCACTACCTCAACCGGGAGCTTTTAATTATAATATATTTCATAACAATCCGTATCAATTTGCATTTTATATACAAGATAAAATAGAATTAAATTATTTAATTGTTAATCTGGGAATAAGGTTTGATTACTTTCAGCCGGACGGACAGGTTCTAAGAGATCCAAATAATATTGCAGAACTTGATCCGTTGCAACCTCCCTATCCATCTAAGTATTTTGTAAAAGCTTCCGAAAAAAAACAGATAAGCCCTAGAATTGGTATATCTTATCCGATAAGTGATAAAGGAGCATTGCATATTTCTTATGGTCATTTTTTCCAGATTCCACCATTTGAGTATCTTTATAAAAATCCGAATTTTAGAATACCTTTAACCGGTAATTTCCCTCAATTCATCGGAAACTCAATTGGTAATGCAAACCTTAAACCTCAAGAGACTACAATGTATGAGATAGGTTTACAGCAGGAATTATTTACAAATTTTGGGATTGATATAACAGCTTATTATAAAGACATAAGAAATCTTCTTGGTGTTGCTATTCATATTAAAAATAATTTTAGAAAATTTGCAGAATATATAAATAGGGATTATGGCGCAGTAAGAGGGATTACGGTTTCGCTTAATAAAAGATTTAGTAATGGTATAGGCGCAACGATAAATTATACCTATCAGGTAGCACAAGGCAACGCTTCCAATCCCAATGAAGCGTTCAATAAAGCACAATCATCGCCTCCGATCGAGGTTAATAAACAACTTGTTCCATTAAATTGGGATAGAAGACATTCTCTAAACTTTACTATTACATTAGGTGTTCCCGATAATTATATAATTAGTGCTGTCGGGCAATTAGGCTCAGGCTTACCCTATACTCCTTCTTTTCAAAATCAAAGGACAGGGCTTGAAAATAGCGCTAATAAACCGGCCTTCTTTAACGTAGATTTATATATTACTAAATATCTAAAATTATCCGGCTTAAACTTTTCCCTGTTTGCTAAAATTTATAATCTTTTCGATACCCCGAATGAGATAAATGTTTTTACGGATACCGGCAGGGCAGGATATACTCTTGAAGAAACCAGAGCTCAGTCAAGACCGAGGGGAATAAATACTTTGAAAGAGTTTTTTACAAGACCTGATTTTTATTCAGCGCCTAGGCAGATACTTCTTGGTTTATCATTAAACTTTTAATTTAAACGGTAGGATGAATAATCGTGAAAAGTAAACATGTATATTTTGTTATTTTATTATCTATAATAATTCTCACTTTTCCCCCATTTTCAAACGGTCAAGAAAGATTAATAGATAAACATAAAGGGAATCCTAAATATACTAAGATGGGGTTAATGAACGGTAACTTGGTAGAAACCGTATTTTATAATTTCGGTGAAATTGCGGATTGGGAGAATCAACCTACCCGGAGCGGTGTATGGCCAAAAGGCACCGGTCATACTTATGTTGATGGCGTAGCCTTTATAGTACAGGCAGCGACGAAAGATCCTCAGGGTAATATTATTCATCCTCTCGAAACAAATTATTATGAATATACAAGATATAACCCTGCAACGGGAGTAACTTATGGTTGGTGGTCTCTACCCGGATATACGAATCCATACCAGTCAAGTGTAGCAATGAGCGATGATCCGAATACATGGCCTTCTCACTGGCCGGATCGGTCCGCTAGCTGGGATGGTCAGTGGAATGGTTTTTTCGGCAGAGGAATTAAAAATGCCGATCTCGAATCTTATTTTGTTTTTGATGATAACGAAGACCGCGAGTATATGGAGAGAGATAATTTTTATCCTGATGCAGATGATTTGACACGCGGCGGACTAGGGATGCAGGTTCATGCAAGAGGTTTTCAGTGGTCGCAAGTTCTCGCTGAAGATGTGATTTTTTGGTATTACGAAATAACCAACATGGGAACAACCGATTATTCAAAAACACTTTTCGCTCAGTATGTAGATTGGGGGATAGGGGGACACGACAATTCCTCTAATAATGCCGGCGATTATAATACATTGCTCGATATTTCTTATTCATGGTCTACCGTACCTTTCGGCAGTCCGGGGCATTGGAGCCCCGTCGGTTATGCCGGCTATGCTTTTTTGCAAAGCCCGGGTAATCCTTATGATGATATTGATAACGATCGCGACGGTTTAACGGATGAAACTATGTACAATAATGCAAAAATTTTCATCACTAATGTTAACAATGATCCTTTTATAAAAGATGTTCAACAAGATACCGTTCGATTTAGAAAATTTTATGGTTATTCTTGGCATCCTCATTGGGATGCCGATGAGGATGAAAATTGGAAATCATATACAGATTTAAATCATAACGGTAAATGGGATCCGAGTGAGCCTCTGAATGATGATGTAGGTACAGACGGATTAGGTCCTTTTAATGCAGGTTATAAAGGTCCCGATGCCAATAGCAGCCAAGGCGATGGCAAACCGGAGCAGGGTGAACCTAATTTTGGAATTCTCGATAAAAATGAATCCGATCAAATTGGGCTTACTGGTTTTGCTATTTTTGCAGTGCATACTTACGATCTTAATAACGATGAAAGAAATTGGAAAGTACTTTCAGCTTTACCATCTCCTCATGCTCAATCTTTGGTTGGTGTAAATCTAGGTAATTTCTTCTCCAGTTATTTTTTTAAAATGTTAGGTAGAAATACTTATTCGGAGATAACAGGAAAAATTCAGCAAGCCGGTGAAACCCAAAGATTTTCAATGGCTCTTCTTTTCGGAATAAATAAAGATGATCTATTCCGGCGTAAAAAAACCATTCAAGCCATTTATAACGCTAATTATAGATTTGCGAAGCCTCCGGCAAAACCAATTATCAAAGCAATTGCAGGGGATCATAAAGTAACTTTATATTGGGATGACAGGGCTGAACATACTTTCGATGCTTTTTATCAAAGGGTTAATTTTGAAGGATATAGAATATACCGTTCTACTGAGCCAAATTTTATACAGGATAAGATCATAACAGATGCTTACGGAAAACCGATTTACCGGGAACCGATAGCGCAGTTCGACTTGGTGGATGGGGTGAAAGGTCTTTCTCCAATTGGTGTGAACGGAGCGATGTTTTATTTGGGTGATGATTCCGGACTCCGGCATTCATTTATCGATACTACCGTTCAAAACGGGCAAACTTATTACTATGCAGTTGTTTCCTATGATAAAGGTTTTGTAACTACTAACATTAACGGTGAAGTTACCGGAATTCCACCTTCTGAATGTACATCAATCATTAAAGTTGATATTAATGGTAATGTAAAAACAGATGTCAATACTGCAGTAGTTACACCCTCTGCTCCGAGCGCCGGCTATATTCCGCCTGAAATAAAAAATTTCCAAAAAAGCGGACCTGGAACCGGTTCAACTACTATTTCAATACTTAATCCTGATTCGGTTATAAATAATCATATTTACCGTGTTGAATTTAAAAACAACACACCATTCAATACGGCTCCTAATCCGTCATACCGGGTTATTGATTATACCAATAAAGATACTTTAATTCATTTTACGCCCATGAAACGTAATCAAATTGTTACAATGTTTATTGATGGATTTAGTGTGAAAATAACGAATGATACTTTGATTTATATCGTTAGGAATAAAACAGGATGGATTAAAGGGAAGAGTAATTATTTTGTTGAAACAGGTTTCGATAAGAGATATGCAGCCTCGTTCTCATTTAAAAGAGTAGATTTCCCTGCCGATTTTGAAATAATATTTAAAGCGCCCGGGCATGGTGATACATCATTTCCTCAAAATAGTTTCTTTAAACCTGTTCCTTCCAATATACAAGTGAAAGATATAACAGACGGAATAGAGCATATGAAATTTATTTTTTATGATAATAATCATAATAACTTATTTGATTCAGGCGATGCGATATTTATTGCGGCAGGAGATTCAATTAATCAAAAACCTACAGGTTATCAAAATCTTCATGTGGGTTGGTCAGTCAGCTTATTTAAGGATACTTCCAAAGCTGCCGGTACACCAATCGCACCACAGACAGGCGATATTTATAAGATTGTAACAACCAAACCATTCAGAACGGGAGAATATTTTCAATTTACTGCTCAATCACAATCTTTTGATAAAAGTAAATTACAAAGTGATATGGATAAAATTGCAGTTGTTCCAAATCCATATCCTGCGGCAGCATCATGGGAACCTGCAACGACTGATGTAGGACGAGGTGTACGCAGGATTTATTTTATTCACCTTCCTGCAGTTAGCACAATTCATATTTATACGATTAGTGGAAATCTTGTTCAAACCTTGCATCACGATACAAACCTAAGGGATGGTCAAGAGCCTTGGAATCTGGTTTCTAAAGACGGAATGAATATCGCATTTGGTGTGTATATTTATCATGTCCAAACCCCGGACGGAAAAGAAAAAATAGGAAGATTTGCAATTATAAAATAAAAATGATTTGCAATGAGAATTTTATAGTGAGGAATTTATGCGTAAAAGATTACTAATTTTTTATGTTATAATTTTAATTTCATTAAATATAACTTTTGCCCAGAGTGGTAGTGTTAGAGTTTCCAAAGTCGGTACTACAGCGGCAACGTTTTTGGAGATCGGTATTGGCGCATCGGCAAACGGTATGGGGGGAGCGTTTGTCAGTTTATCAAATAATGCTACCGCATTATATTGGAATACTGCAGGAGTAGCGCATATTAAACAAAATGAAGCATTAGTTGTGCATACAAATTGGATAGCCGATACAAAATTAGATTATGTCGCATTAGTCCTTCCTTTCGGTAAACTCGGCACTCTTGGATTTAGCTATACTTCATTATCAATGCCTGATATGAAAGTAAGAACAGTTCAGAAGCCTGAAGGTACAGGTGAATATTTTAGCGCCGGTGATATTGCACTCGGTGTTTCTTATGCGCGTACTTTAACTGATAGGTTTTCTATCGGATTCAATGCGAAATTTATTCAAGAAAATATTTGGAATATGACGGCAAATGCTTTTGCAGTAGATTTCGGCACTTTATTTAAAACCGATTTGTTCGGAGGCATGACAATAGGAGCTTCAATATCAAACTTTGGTACTAGAATGAAATTAGCGGGGCGGGATACGCGTACTTTTGCAAGGGTAGACCGGAATAAACTCGGCTCTAATCCCAGAATTCCTTATCAAATAGATCTCACTTCTTGGAATTTACCTCTGTTTTTTAGAATAGGTGTTTCTACTAATGCAATAAATTCTAAAGATTTTAAATGGACCATCGCCGTTGATGCATTACATCCGAATGATAATTATGAAAGCGTGAATGTCGGTACTGAAATTACTTATCAAGGATTTTTAACCATCCGCGGGGGATATCAATCTTTATTCCTGGCGAATCATGAAGGTGGTTTGTCATTCGGAATAGGTCTGAATTCCAAAACACTTTTCAGCAATAATATTGTTAGTTTTAATTATGCCTATAGAGATTTCGGAAAGCTGAAAAGTATACAAATGTTTTCGCTCGGTATTATTTTTTAGATTAGTATATTATAATTATAAAAGGATTTATTGTTCTAAATGAATGGAAATTATAAAATAAAAACCGGACGAATATTTATAATCTTACTCATCGGTTTGGTGTATGCAAATACGGTTTATTGCTCTACCGGACGCGACAGCAGCAAATTTATCGATTTTGATACCGCTTACAATACAAAAGCAGGAGATCAAGTCCTTGCCGCCGTTGGTAATAAACAAATTACGGTCAGAGAATTTTTAACCAGTTACGAGTTTGGTCCTTCTTTTACTAAGAGAGAAAAGCACTCAAAACGTCGTTATCTGAAATATATGATTAATGAAAGACTGCTTTCATTATATGGCTATTCACTCGGTATTGATACTACTCAAGAAGTAAAAAATTTATTGGGAGCTATCTCCGGAGATATTGCATCGGATGCAATGTTTATGGATAAAATATTTAACAAAATAAAAGTACCGAAAGCGGAGCTGGACAATGCGCTCATAGAAAAACAAATTACTTATGTAATTAAATGGCTTTATGCGCCTTCTATTGATAGCTTAAAATTTTTTCAATTAAAAATGGCTGCCGGTATTTCCTTTGATTCGTTATTTACTATGCAATTAAAAGATTCTGTTTTTTCCGATCAGCGTTCAATGAAAATAGATAAATTCAAACTACACTCACGTAATCCGGTCTTATCAAAAATTGTTGATACGCTAAAAACCGGTGAAATATCAAAACCGGTTAAAGCTCCCGACGGTTATTACATTGTAAAACTGGTAGATGTTTGGGAAAACAAAATAGTTACTAAAACGATGAAGGGAAAAGAATTACATAATATCCGTTTAGTAATTAAAAGAGATAGATTAGATAAATTATCCGACGTTTATGTTCGAAGATTAATGTTGAAATATAATCCGATAATAAAAGGCAAAGCCTTTGATTTATTAAAAGCTTACATCGGTAGTTATATACTTGCCAAAAAGAAATATACCGATTGGAAATTATCGGTACGTTTAAAAAAGGAATTAAATAACTTTTCGAAAAAAGAAATTAAGAATATTAAACTAATTTCATTAAGCGGCGGGAAATTAACTTTAGACGATTTTATTAATTGGTATAAAGTCCGAGAAAATTATTTACGATTTAATAAAAAGAATTTCAATACATTTTCTGCCTCTTTAGAAAGAATGATATGGCGAATGGTAAGAGATCATTTGCTGGTTCACCAAGCGTATAGCGAAGGGTATTTGAATAGAAAATTAGTCAAACAGCAAATCGGTTGGTGGAAAAACAAGATTGTATATGCTGTTGTCCGTGATAGATTAGCTAATTCGGTAGGTTTAAATATCGAATTTCCTAATTCTCTTCAAAGTAAGTATAATAATAAAAGACAAAAACTACTTGCAAAAGTAGTTCACAAAGTTTTGGCGTTGAGGGAAAAATATAAAATCAAAATTAATTATAAGCTGCTTAATCGAATAGAGGTACAAACAAAGGATAATCCACGTGCTGTTGATTTTTATTTAGTCAAGAAAGGAGGAACTTATCCTCATCCGGCTTATCCTTCAATTGACTTTAGCTGGCAGAATTGGGAATAAATTTTATTTGATTCAATTATAAGATGAAATTATTATATTCGACAAAAATTATTGTTTTACTGTTACTCGCACTAATTTTGTACTCTTGCGGTAATTCAACTCGGCGAAACAAAAATAACTTAATTTACTGGTCAAGCAATAACCAGCAGGAAATTGAATTTGCGAGGGAAATAGTAAACAGTTGGAACAAGAAACATCCAGATCAAAAAATTTCTACACAACCGGTTCCTGAGGGGCAATCGAGTGAAGAAATGATTCTTGCTGCCGTGGTTGGAAATACTACTCCCGATATATATTCTAATATGTGGGAAGGTAGTGTTGAAAATTATGCCCGCTCAGGAGTGCTGATTGCTTTAGATACTCTAGCCGGCTTTAAAAAATTTATTTACTCAAGAGACGACAGCTCGGTAATCAAAGAAATTACTTCGAAAGATGGTCATATTTATCAGGTGCCTTGGAAAATAAATCCGGTTATGATGATTTATAATAAGAAAGATTTAAAAGAGGTTAATTTTAAAACGCCTCCGTCTGATTATAGCCAATATCTTTTAGCATCAAAAAGATTCAAAAAAGATCTAAACGGAGATGGATATATAGATCAATGGTTCGGTTATTCGGATATCATAGTAACCTGGTGGCAAAGGTTGTTCGATTTTTATCCTCTATACATCGCTGCATCTGATGGGGCTCCTCTTATTAAAAATGATACCGCTGCGTTTAATAATAAATATGCCGTAGAAGTTTTTAAGTTTTTGCATACACTCTATAAAAATAATTACTTTCCCCGCGAAAGATCATCCACAAGACATGATATATTTTTATCGGGAATAATTGCAACCCGTTTTACGGGTCCTTGGGAAATCCCCTATGCAAATAAATTTAAACCCAAAGGTTTTCAATACGATTTTGCACATATACCCGTACCTGATGATCATAAAGGACCTATTTATACTTATTCCGATCCCAAAAATATTGTAATATTTAAAACTTGCCCTAATCCTGAGCTTGCTTGGAAATTTATAAGGTATATGATATCAAAGAAAAACGATCTTAGATTTCTAAAATTAACGAACCAATTACCAATGCGAAAAAATCTGGAAGTCGATTCAACCTTTAAACAATATTTCAAATTAAATCCTAAAATGTTAATCTTTGCAAATCAGGCAAAATATATTAAAGGTATGGATCAGTATCCCAATTTAACCGAAGTTTTTGATATTATTTCTCAGGAATATGAAGAAAGTGTTGTTTACGGACGAAAATCTCCCAAACAAGCTATTAAAAATGCTGCCAAACAAGTAAATTTGCTGTACTTAAAATAACCTAAAACCGAGCAGGATAATAAAGACAATTGAGAAAAAAAAAGTTTATACCGTATTTATTAGTTTCACCGTATATAATATATTTTTTATTGTTTGTTGCTTTTCCGGTTGTATTCTCGGTAGTGCTCACTTTTAATAAATGGGATATAATTTCACCGATGAAATATACCGGATTGAATAATTATATACATTTATTTCACGACAGCTTTTTTTGGAAGTCGATAGTAAATACTTTAATTTTTCTTTCAATTAATATCCCGTTACAAATAATAGTAGCTTTATTTTTAGCTGTAATTCTGAATCAAAGAATTAAATTCAGAGGATTTTTCAGAGCTGCTTTTTTTCTACCGGTAATTGTTTCCGGTGTGGTAGTTACTATACTATGGCAACAGTTATATGGATTTGATACTGGATTGTTCAACAGAATATTAACCTTCGTGGGTTTGGGGAGGGTTGGCTGGTTGATAGACCCTGCTGTGGCGATGCCGTCCATAGCTGTTATGGCGACTTGGAAAAATGTAGGATTATATATTATTTTATTTCTTGTTGGATTACAAACAGTGCCCTCTCATTATTATGAAGCGGCAGATTTGGATGGTGCTACTAAATGGCAAAAATTTTGGAAAATTACCCTGCCTTTAATTAATCCAACTATTTTCATAGTTGTGATCCTTTCGACAATCGGCGGATTCTCGCTGTTTATTGAACCATATATAATGACAGGCGGGGGTCCCTTAAACAGTACTTTATCGGCGGTATTATATATTTATAAACAAGGTTTCGTCTATTTTCACATGGGATATTCAGCTACATTAGGTCTCTTCTTCGCCTTAGTGATAGTGAGTGTGGTTATCATTCAAAAAAGATTTATCGAAAGGGACAGATAGCCGATGAAGAAAACTATTTTTTATTTTTTCCTGGCTATCGGAGCTTTGATATTTTTATATCCTTTCCTTTGGATGCTGATTGCTTCCATCGCTCCGGAAAATCAAATAGGAAACTTAACATTTATTCCTACCAAATTAACTTTTAATAGCTATATCCAAGTGTTTAATAAAATCCCGATCGGCAGAGCTTTTCTCAACAGTGTTTTTGTCTCTACATCCATTACTGCAGGTGTAATTATATTCGGTTCGATGGTTGGGTACGCTTTATCTAGACTGGAATTTAAAGGTAGGGATTTAATTTTTTATATTATTATTTTTACAATGACTTTACCGTTTCAAATTACACTGATTCCTCAATATATAATTATGGTAAAATTCCATTGGGTAGATACATATTGGGCTTTAATTGTACCTTATTTGATGAATGCTCTGGCAATAATATTATTCAGACAATATTTCAAAAGTATCCCGCAGTCATTGTTGGATGCTGCTCGTATAGATGGGTGTAATGATTTACAAATAATTTTTAAAATATTGTGGCCCAATTCAATACCTGCTATTATTACAGTTGGAATTTTAACTTTTATGAATTCATGGAATTCAGTATTATGGCCTATAATAGTGATAAGAAAAGATAGCCTAATGACCATGCCTCAGTTGGTAACTTTGTTCGCGGTGGGAGGTAGAGCGGAGGGCCAGTTGGGCGTTAAATTAGCGGCGGCAACTATGTTGGCTCTCCCGGTTGTTATCGCTTATTTGTTCTTCCAAAAATATTTTATTCAATCTATGGCATCAACAGGTATTAGAGACTAAAACTAAGGAAAGTAATTATTGCAAATGACACTTTATCGTTATCCACAAAAATTAAAAGCCGATCCAAATCGTGTTATACTTCAATTTTTTAATTTAAGTGAAAAAAGAAAATTGAATGTATTAAGAAAAATTGTATTACTATCTGATAAAAAGGTTTCTAATCTTTTGGAGCAGATATTCTTTGAATTCAGTAATAGACATTACAATCTTGAGGAACGGTTATTAGAGAATTTTTCTAAAGTAGAAAGATATTTAACAAATAAAAATAAACTTTCGCTGAATAGGAAATTATTAATCGGTGCATATTTTTCTAAAGAATATTCTATTGAATCTGCCGCCTTATTCAATCCCTCTTTAATTTCACATCCTGATCAAAGCGGGCTTAAAGATAGAGAATTGAGATTTATTTTAAGTTTGCGTGCAACAGGCGAAGGGCATATCTCTTCCATAGAATTTAGAACAGGTGTCATCGATAAAGATTACAATATCAAAATTGAACCGGTGTCGGGTTTAACCGAGTTCCCTAAATTGGTGAAAGAATATATTTATTCTAAACACGATTTAAAAAGGGTGGCTAAATATTTTGATGAGCTAAATGAAGAATTATTTAATCAACTTCCTGAAAGGTTTACGAGGGAAGACTTAAATAATTTCCTTTCGGAACGGGGTAACATGTTTTCGAAAAATCCGGTTACTTTAAAGGTTCTTACCACTATTTTGGATTATATTGACGCTAATTATGAGTTTAAGTTTAAAGGAGATAAATCTCTGTCAAATTATGTTATATTTCCTCTGTCAAAAAGTGAATCGGGCGGAATGGAAGATTTACGACTAGTAAAATTTAATAATAATGGAAATTCTCATTATTACGGTACATATACTGCATATAACGGATATTCATTTAAAGTACAAATGTTGGAGACCGATGATTTTAATACATATCGTGTAAAAACATTGCACGGTAGCGCTGTTAAAGATAAAGGTATGGCTCTTTTCCCAAGAAGGATTAACAATAAATATTTAATGATCTCCCGTCAGGACGGTGAAGACCTTAGCATTATGTTATCTAAAAGCCTTGATATTTGGGAAGATTTTAAATTACTCCAAGCGCCGGATCAGCCGTGGGAATTTATCCAGCTTGGTAATTGTGGTTCACCCATCGAAACAAAGGAGGGGTGGTTGTTAATTACTCATGCAGTGGGTCCATTCAGGAAATATGTAATAGCTGCTTCACTTCTCGATTTGAATGACCCTACTAAAGTTATTGCCATGTTAAGAGAACCTTTAATTTCTCCCGATGATTCGGAACGTGAAGGTTATGTTCCTAATGTAGTTTATTCATGTGGGTCTTTAATTTATAATCAACAATTAATAATACCTTACGCAATGTCCGATTCAATGACTGGATTTGCACGAATTCCGGTAAATAAACTATTGAGCAAAATGAAATAATAGAAATAATAAATTATAAAATAAAAACTAAATAAGAATACTATGGAAACTAAAAGATTCATTCATAATCCTATATTAACAAAAGATGACGTGCCCTTTAAAGTGAATAGTATATTCAATCCTGGTGCGGTAAAAATAGGCGATAAATATGTATTGTTTTGCCGTGTTGAAATGCTTACCGGCAGATCCTCATTTGTGTTAGCTGAAAGTTCCGACGGTATAAAATTTAAAGTGGATAGTAAGCCGGTTCTTACTCCCGGGCAAAATTCCGAATATTTAAAATATTCCGAGTGGGGTATTGAAGATGCCAGAGTTACACAAATTGAGAATAAATATTATCTAACATACACGGGGTATTCAAAATATATGCCTCTTGTTATGCTTGCCGAAACAGAGGACTTTAGAAAATTCAAAATTTACGGACCAATCAGTGAACCTTCGAATAAAGATTGTGCTTTATTTCCGGAGAAGATAGGAGGGTACTACTGGAAAATTGATCGTCCGAACGCTGAAACAAGACACGATATGTGGATTAGCCGCAGTCCAGATTTGATTCATTGGGGAGGCTATCAAATATTGAGCGAGCCTGATGAAGGAACATGGGAAAATGATAAAATTGGAAATTCTACCAATCCGATAAAAACCGATGATGGATGGTTGATGTTATATCACGGCGTCAGAGGTTTTGGAATTAGTTCTATATATAAATTAGGTGTGATGCTGCTTGATTTGGAAAAACCTTGGATAATTAAGGGGAAAAGCAAAATACCTATTCTTCAACCTGAGATGGATTACGAAAGAATAGGTGATGTACAAAATGTTATTTTCTCTAATGGATGGATCATTGAGGAAAACGGTGATATAAAAATTTATTATTCCGGTGCCGACACTAATATTTGCTTGGCGACTACTTCCGTCGATTATCTAATTTCACTGTGCAAATAGAAAAACATTTAATATTCATAACCATATTAAATTTGTGTTAAGGGAATATTATGAAGTTTAAATCAATGAAAAGGAATAAATTTTATTTATTGAATCCAGTCATGATATTTGTAATAACATTTATTGCTATTGCGCCGGATATTATTTCACAAAATAAAACTTTATTAAATACCGCACATTTGGATTATCTTTACGAGAAAATTAATGTAAATAAAAAATCAATGGGGATAATTCACATATATTCCGACTTCCCAAATTATAATTTTATAGAAGCTAAAGGAGAAGGAATAGCCTGCGTAGATGACGCAGCAAGAGCAATAATTTTTTACATACGCTATTATAAAATTTATCCGGACAAAGGAGTTTTTGATAAAATTAAAAATCTATCGGACTTCCTGCTTTACATGCAGGCAAAAAACGGATTTTTCTATAATTTTATTTGGAAAGATTATACTATAGATTCTACTTATAAGACAAGTGTTGCCGAACCGAATTGGTGGTCTTGGAGAGCGATATGGGCTCTTTCCGAAGCGCAAAAATTTTTTCTGAAACACGATTCAATTACAGCACACAAAATAGTTGCACATCTAAAAAGAGCGGTATCGGTTACTCTGAAATGGTTAGCTATGAACAAGAAAATGAAATATAAAAATTTTGGAGGATTTGAAATTCCCGCTTGGCTTCCGCAGAAATATGCAGCAGATCAAGCGGCGATTTTAGTAAAAGGGTTCGCGGTCTATTATGAGATTACAAAAAATAAGGAAGTCAAAAAGGAAATAAAAAATTTAAGTGATGGAATTGTAAAAATGCAGGTAGGCAACTCAAAACAACCGCCGTACTATGTTTTTTTAAGTTGGCGGAATAGTTGGCATCAGTGGGGTAACAGTCAAGCGGATGCATTAATCGATGTATCTTATTTGTTTCACGACCGATCGTATTTAAAATATGCCGACAGGGAAGTAAAATATTTTTATCCGTATTTATTAAACAATGGCTTTTTCAACGATTTTGTTCTCGTTAATGATAATAACAC
>CAZXJG010000020.1:0-1906 GCA_964640985.1 uncultured Melioribacteraceae bacterium
GGTTCAGATTGTGGTTCGCAAAAGACGCTCTCACAATCTAACCTTATTCGTTATATGCAACTTTTTAGAACTATTCAGTGAAACCCAAACTCTCGAAATCAAAATCAAATTCTTGGAGAGTTAAAGCTGAATAAATAACAAAATCAATACAAAATTGACAGTTCTCTTTATTTGTTTTTTTACTTCTCCAGAAGTTTAAATGCACTGCCCCATTTATGGCCCTTTGCACACTTGGAGTCAACATCTTAAATTTCACATACTTCTTATAATCAATACCAAAACTTGTGATTTTAACTGCTTTTTGTATTGATTCAATTGATTCTTTAACCTTGTCAACAAATTCGGATAATTGTCTATCCGATAAATTCATAGAATAGCTATCATTGAAAGTTAGATCTTGGCCAAAGAAAAATGGAGAGCGACCAAAATATTGAGATTTACTTTTTTCGTAAGTTGATAATAATTCGTCAAATGCAATAGCTACATTTGCAAGGCAATCTTCAATTTCATTTTTAGCCAAAAAATCTTCTGAAAGTTTTAGAAATTTTCTAACTTCTGAATAAGCGACTAGATTTATTAAAGATATTTCTGAGAAATTAATACCAAATTGGTTGAAAGTATTTTGTTCATAAAAATCAATTGCATTAACTCTCGAGATATCAATTTCTGATTTGGCAGGCAATAATCCTTTATGTTTTAAATTTACTCTTCGTGCATTTAAGTTTCTCATAGATTCTTTTAGTGTGAGATCAGGTATTTTGTCCCAATAGTCGAGAAAATTAAATTGTCTTGAATTTATATCTTTATGTTCAGCCAATAATTTCAAGAACATTTCAATACTATCATGAAACGATAAAATTGAAAATACTGCTATACTTTCAAATTGTTTAGATTGTTCACAACCAATCTGATATAATTGTTTAATATGTGAAAGTCTCTGTATGATTACGTCTTGATTTAACATAATAGCTACCACATTTTATTTTATAAAGCATATAACGGTGTTGTGGCTAAGGCGCAGCCCAGAGCAACAATACCGAACTTATTAATAATTTTTATAATTAGAAAAATCTTTCTTAGTACAACAACCTTGAACAAAAAACTTAAAACGGAATGGCTAACCTATAAACTTATAAAATGCCGAAAGCGAATACGCTGTCGCCTTGAGCCACTTGTTAGCTTGCGCTTTGATTAAATACTATTCTTTATGTGATCTTTTTCTATTTTTGTAATATTAAATAAATCAAAAATGTAGTTGTCAATGACAGTAATTTCTATTTCGTTTATTTGCACTTCATCAACTAGACTTACTATTTCACTAATTGTTGCTTTCGAAAATTCTGGGAGTGGCAACTCTTCAAGATTACCTCGAAGAACTTTAATTGTATTGAATTTTTTTAAGTAGATAAACTGGTAAAGAGAAGAGTTCAATAGAGCTAAAACAACTTTTGTTGGGCAATTGTTTAATTTTGGTATTAAGATATTAGCACTATTTACAGTGAGTTTTTGTTCATCATCGTATGCAAAAACTAGTTTATTTGAAATAAACTTATAGATTAATTTTTCATTAGCACGATATTTTTCAACTGGTGCTACTTGCTGAAATTTCTCTGGTTCAAATTTAATATAATTGCTTGCATCAGATAATGAATATTTGTTTATATCTTTACCTTTGAATATTTCTTCGTATCCTTCATCTCTAGTGTTTTTAATAAACTTTTTATTATCACCGGTAACAATACCTAATGCCCAATCCGCATTATTCTTAAGTGTTGAAAAAGGTTGCAAAAAAGCTTTTTCTATTATGGAGTTATCATAATCATTAACATCAATATCAAATATTAAATCTGGATTTGATAAAAACCTAGATTGCGGAATAGAGTATTCTGTATCAGAGACTATTTTT
>CAZXJG010000020.1:1916-28544 GCA_964640985.1 uncultured Melioribacteraceae bacterium
ACTTTGATATTCAGAATTGATTCAGGTAAAATAAAAGATAGTACGCCATCGTCAACAAGCATTTCAATACTTTTAAACAAGAAATATGAAAATGATTCAAGTGATTTTATGTGTGGATATAATGATTTTAAGGAACTTAATGACCCATTTTCAAAATGTAATCCCCAGGGTGGATTTGTCAATATTAAATCATAAAATTCTGGATATTCTTTTGTAGCAAAGAGGGAAGAATTATCGATGTCAAGAAGAGTATCTTTGCAAAATATATTTGGATTAAAGTCAATAGACTTATACTTAACGATGAGGTTTATTTTTGAGATAAATACTGCTATTGGATCAATGTCGAAACCAAAAAGGGAATTTGGATTTGAAATAGAGTCACTGGTTATTAAAAGAAATTGCCCAGTACCACAACAGGGGTCTAATATTTTTTGATCTTTTTTAACATAATCTGTTATTATTTCATCAACAATATTTTTTGGAGTGTAATAGGAACCTTGTTTTGCTTTTTCCCCTTCCGATTTGATTGATTGATATATAAGCCCCAAAATATCGTTGTGTGACGGAATTTCTTTTGTTAAAAGTTCATCATATTTTCGCTCTCTCCTAAAGCCATTAATGTTTTTGAAATAATCTTCTAAAATTCTCAACAAGTAGTCATTTTTGTAATACGATTTATTAAAAGTTAAAAGTTCATCTAAGGAAGAATTGGTAATTAACTTCTCCTTGAACAATAAATTTAATGATAGCAAAAATATTGATTCATTTATACTCAGCGAGTTTTCGGCAATATAGTTAGAAATTGCTGCTATATTAGTTTCAATATTGATTTCACCAGAATACTCTTTGGGAATAAATTTCCTTGAAGAATTTCTTTTATTCGCACGCTTATTCAATCTAACAATTTTACCATTATTGATATTTGTTTTTAATGTATCTACTTCTCTATACTCAAATAAAACATTACTTTCATTTTCTATAGGGGTAAGATAATTATGCCTTATCCAATTTCTAATTGTTGCATTTGAAACTCCAAGAATTTCAGATGTCTGGTTTATATTTAATTTATTGCTCATTATTCCATTGTTTTTAGGATAAAATTAAATCAGCTAGCTTTTGAGACTCAACAAGATATTTGTCAAACACAGAAATATTTTTTTCTGTAATACCGATTTGGTATTCTACACCACCACGATGCTGATGCGAAATATAGGGATTTGATTTGACTTCTTCATTTGTTAAAGCCCAATATTTTATTACATCTGTCCACACGCCAATAAATATAAAAATATCGCAAATATCAAATTTCAACTGCTGGAAGTTCATCCAAAATGTTTTAGTACTATCAAACTCAAGAGCTTTTGATGTGAGGCTACCTCTTATTATTTTGTCAATGGCACGACAAGCTTTTACTTCAATCTTTTTTCCATTAATCCAAAGATCGTATTCGCCAGAATAATTACTGTCCAGTGCTTTACTAGCTTTATTGAATCTGGTATCTAGTTCTCTAATATGGGTTTCACCCCATATCTGCCCAAAAACACGAGGCGCTAAACCGTATAATTCAAGATATTTATTAGATGCGATATACTCTTGTCTTATTCTCTCATATTCAGAAAAATGTATAATTTTGTGTTCTTGCAAATAGGTAAGTTTGAATTCATATTCATTAAATGGATAGGCTTCGACAGATTGTTCTAATTTTTCATTCATTTCTTTTTTTAATTCTGCTGTCAATTGATTTTCATAATCCTTCAAAAGAATTTTTAGCTCGTGTAATTTCATATAAATCCTCACAATATTTTGTATACAATAATATTTTAGTAAAGCAAGCTAACGGCGTCGCTTTTCACCCGTCCGCCCTAAACAGCAATGACGAATAAAAAACTATTGCCAAAAATTACTAAAAATTTATGTAACCGCACTACTGTTTAACTGCAATTTCAAACGAACAACGCAAACTTAAAAACACCGTAAAAGCCGCACCGTTTTCGCGGTCGGGTGCAAAAGCTGGTTATGTGCGCAATATTGAATAATGCTCGCTACGCTAATCACAAATTACAAAAGAAGCAGTAACATTTTGTAAATTTACCGCAATTGTATCAGGAAGAGGTAATTCCCAAACACATATTCTGCTAAGATTTTCAAGAAAACCTAAAGATAGGTTTTTTATCTTTCTATTTTGCGAAATATCCAACGAAGATATTCCTATATAGGTAATCGACAAATCTTCTAAATCTATTAAATTTGATATATCCAAATAATTTATATTTTGTTGTGCTCCACCAATAATTAACTTTTTTAAATGAATGTTTTTTGTCAAATCTATATTAGTAAGTGAATTACCAAACAAACTTAGCTCCTCAAGATTAGTATTGTTTGAAACATCAATATGAGTAAGTCTAGTAAAAGAAATATGCAGTTTCTGCAAATTAATATTTGTTGATAAGTCCAATGAACTCAGATTATTAAATAGTATATCTAATTCCCTTAATTGAGTTAGATTGGTAAGGTTCAAAACTGTAATGCCATTGTTAACTTCAATATTTAGAGTTGTGAGATTGATATTCTTACTAAAATCAACTTCACCCGTTATATTATTACCGTAACAATTGAAATATGTCAAATTTGTAAAAGTCTCAATTCCAGTTAAATCTTTAACCTTTGGAGCAATTGATGTTGGATCAGGATCGGCAATATCAAGTGTATAAATTTGTTGTGCTTCAGAATAACTGATTTCACCGTCATTATTCATATCATATCCAGCATCCAATATCTTAGATTTGAAATTGGCATCGGGTATATTAACGTTTTGAGAGGTTGGGCTATCTACAGACTGATCAGAACAAGAAACAACTAATATTAAACTGAAAAATATTACTGATAGTATAGAAATTGCTGATTTCATAATTTTACTCCTTGCACATAACATATAATTAGACTACTCATAATAACATAACACTCTAATAATAATATCTTAGATTTATTATGAGTATATAATTTTGTTATTTTAATTTAGCCAAAATATTCTGCATAATCAAAAGAATGTTAGATGTTTTTTCATTACTTAGCATCATATTGAAAAAATAATTATATTGCCGTTTGCAATATATCACTCATATCAATATGGAAATTCAATATGCCGGGTAAAAAACTTCTCGATTTAGTTAGGGAATCATTACGCTTAAAACATTATAGCATCAGAACTGAGGAAGCTTATGTTAATTGGATAAAAAGATACATCCTTTTTCACAACAAAACACATCCTTCCCAATTATCAGAAACTCACATCCGTGAATATTTATCTTATCTTGCCATAAAAAAAAGGGTGGCGGCTTCTACTCAAAATCAAGCCTTCAATGCTTTGATATATCTTTATAAACATGTACTAAAAATTGAGTTGGATGACATTAATGGTATTGAAAGACCAAAACGAAGAAGAAAAATTCCGGTAGTATTTTCACCCGCCGAAGCAAAAAGTGTATTGGCAAATATGAGCGGCGTAAATAAACTTATGGCATCACTTCTTTATGGTACTGGAATGTGTTTGATGGAGTGTGTTCGTTTACGCATAAAAGATGTTGATTTTAGTAATAACAGAATAATTGTACGCGACGGGAAAGGGATGAAAGACCGTATTACAATTCTTCCGGAAACATTAGTTGATATTCTAAAACTTCAAATAAAGCGTGTAAAACTAACTCACGAGCAAGATTTATTGGATGGTTTCGGAAGTGTATATTTACCTAATGCACTATCAAAAAAATATCCGGCCGCAGAAAAATCAATTGGTTGGCAATATCTTTTCCCTTCATCCAAAAATTCTAAAGACCCCCGCAGCAATAAAATACACCGTCACCACATTCACGAATCGGTACTGCAAAAAGCAGTTAAATCGGCTATTGGAAAAACAAACTTTGAGCAACCCGCAAGTTGCCACACATTCCGTCATAGCTTTGCAACACATCTGCTCGCAAACGGATACGACATAAGAACCGTACAAGAACTTCTTGGACACGAAAATGTAAAAACAACAAAACTATATGGCTCTTTTCTAAAAGAGGATAGATTTTTATCACTAACTACGTTCTTTTCCCAAAAGGATCACTATGTAAAAGGCAGTTATTAAAAATATATGTTTTTCAAAGTGGTTTCCGGATTTTTACAAATTTGTCATTTCTTCGAAGGGAATGCCTGCGGTAGTACTTGTTTTTTTATAAGAAATCTAATAATCCAAATATTCATACAACATCTCTGTGTTCCTCCGTGAATACTCTGTGACTCTCTGTGTAACCCTATTTGCTTCTCATTCTTACACGGAGGTTCACGGAGTTCACACGGAGAACCACGGACAAATATTAAATCCCTCATTACCGGAAACCAATTTGAGTTTAGTATATAAATCTATCTATATGTATAATAGAGCAAAAACTTTAAGATATCAAATCATATTCAGCAATTCGGGGTGAAACTTATTGACATTCAATAAACAGTTGTCCATCGGATAAAGCTTTTTACTATTGAAATATTTATTTATAATTGCAAGTCCGTTAATAATAAATTTGGTCTAATTGAGCTGGTTAAGGAAATTATACGATTGGGTATTACATTGGGCTGAAACACCTTACGGACCTGCTGCATTAGTATTATTAGCATTTGCGGAAGCATCTTTTTTCCCCATTCCTCCCGATGCTTTATTAATTGCGTTAGTACTCGGTTCACGGAAAAAGGCATTCAGGTTTGCAGCTTATTGTAGTATTGCTTCCGTGATTGGTGCTTTAGTAGGTTATTCTATCGGATATTTTGTTTGGTGGTCGGGAAGCAATCAATTTTCTCCGATTGCTTTATTTTTCTTCAAAAATATCCCTGGTTTCAGTCAACAATTATTTTTTCACGTAAAAAATTTATTCAACGAATGGAACTTTTGGATAATTTTCACTGCGGGATTTACACCTATACCTTATAAGGTTTTCACAATATCAAGCGGTGCATTTCAAATTAATATCGTAATGTTTATAATAGCTTCCATTTTTAGCCGCGCAGGAAGATTTTTTTTGGTTTCTTTTCTAATCTGGAAATTCGGCGAACAAATTAAAAAGTTTATTGATAAATATTTCAACTTGCTCGCAATAGTTTTTACAATTCTATTAATCGGAGGCTTTTGGGTAATTAATTATCTTTTTTGATTACTTTCAAAGCTTTATCAACTACATTTTCAACAGTAAAGCCATATTCTTCGAAAAGTTTTTTATAAGGCGCAGACGCTCCAAACTTCTCAATGCTAACGGAATCCCCACCAAAGCCGACATATCTTTCCCATCCATGGCGTACACCCGCTTCAACAGATAATCTCGCACTAACTTCTCTCGGTAAAACACTCTGTTTGTATTCATCACTCTGCATCTCAAACAATTCCCAACTAGGAAAACTAACAACTCTTGCATGAACATTGTTTGCTTTCAGTTTTTCGGCAGCTTCTACACAAAGAGATACTTCGGACCCGGATGCCATTAAAATAATATCGGGTTCACCTTCAAAATCGTTTAATATATAAGCCCCTTTCGATAAATTACTTGCAGAGCTAAATTTATTTCTATCTAATACCGGTAAGTTTTGCCGAGTTAAAATAATTGCCACCGGGCTTGCTTTGTGTTCAATTGCAACTTTCCATGCTTCAACGGTTTCGTTAGCATCGGCTGGTCTAATCAAAATTAATTTCGGGATTGCCCTTAACGCCATCAAATGTTCAACAGGCTGATGTGTAGGACCATCTTCCCCCAAGCCAATGCTGTCGTGTGTAAAAATATAAATAGGACGTAGATGTGAAAAAGATGCAATTCGCATTGGCGGTCTCATATAATCGGAAAAAACTAAAAACGTACCGCCATACGGAATTACCCCGCCATAATAAGCCATCCCATTTAAAATACCACCCATTGCATGTTCTCTAATTCCAAAATGGAAATATCTTCCATTGTAATTGTTTGCCGAAAAATTCTGTTCTCCGGGAAAAGAAGTATTATTTGACGGAGTAAGATCTGCCGAACCGCCAATTAACATTGGTAATTCAGGAGCAATTGCAGCTAATACCTTGCCGGAAGCTTTTCGTGTTGCGATGCTT
Source organism: uncultured Melioribacteraceae bacterium (assembly GCA_964640985.1). GTDB lineage: Bacteria > Bacteroidota > Ignavibacteria > Ignavibacteriales > Melioribacteraceae > CAZXJG01. The sequence goes on from CAZXJG010000020.1 coordinate 8,038, forward strand.
TCGTTGTAATTTTCAAACTTCGGCAATGCAGCTTTCCATTGACTACCATAATTATCGTCAAACATATTTTTAAGCAGAACAGCTTCTTCAGGATATGCTTCCGAATATTTTTTAAATAAATTATTCCAGTCGTTTTCTAATTTTTCGCCATTAATTTTTACAGAAGAAAAATATTGCTTCACTTCTTCAGGCACAAAAAAAGTCTCATTTTCGTACCAACCTAAATTTCTTTTTGTAAGAATCACTTCTTCTTTTCCGAGCGGTGAGCCATGTGCGGCTGAAGTGCCTTGTTTATTGGGACTTCCGTAACCGATCGTTGTTTTTGTTATAATCAGCGAAGGTTTGGAAATTTCAGATTGTGCTTTTTTGACCGCATTCTCTATTTGTTCAAGTTCATTAACATCGTTTACATATAAAACTTGCCAACCGTAAGCTTCAAATCTTTGTGCAACATTTTCAGACATTGCGAGAGATAAATTACCGTCGATGGTTATATGATTAGCATCATAAAAAACAATTAAATTATTTAATTTGTTATGTCCGGCAAATGAAGCTGCCTCATGTGAAATACCCTCCATCATATCGCCGTCACCCATAATTACATAAATATAATGATTGATTATATCGAAATTATCTTTATTAAATTTCCCGGCAAGAAATTTACTTACCACCGCCATTCCTACGGCATTTGAAAATCCTTGTCCCAACGGACCTGTAGTTGTTTCAACTCCATCCGTTAAACCATATTCCGGATGTCCCGGAGTTTTACTTTTCCATTGCCGAAAATTCATCAAGTCGTTTAAAGAAATATTATAACCTGTAAGGTGCAGAATACTATAAAGCAGCATACTTCCATGACCGGCAGATAAAACAAATCTATCGCGGTTTAACCATTTCGAATTAGCCGGATTGTGTTTCATAAGCTTTGCATAAAGCATAAAAGCAATCGGAGCACATCCCATCGGCATTCCGGGATGTCCGGAGTTGGCTTTTTGTATCGCATCTACAGCGAGAAATCTGATAGTATTTACACATTTATTTTCTATATTACTCATAATTACTCCTTTATTGAGAATTTTCTTCACCATTATAAATTTTCCCGTCAACAACCGGTGTAACACAAATTAGCGGATGTTCCGGCACATTAAAATGCTTAAAGATTTCTTCAAACAATTGAAACTGCATTCCATGCTGTTCTAATTTTGAAAACTTTCGATACTTCATGTATTTACCTAACGAATTAAAGGGTGCGGAGAATTCCTCTGCCGAAAAGAAATCTTCTTTAACACGTGATTTTAAAAAAGCAATTTTCTCTTGATCATCCCCTTCCATTTCATAACTTTTCGCTAAAAACAATTTCACGTAATAGTTTTCAATAATTAGATATATATTTAATATTGTTTCTTTCATTTTTTAATTCCTTCTTCAGATTTTTCTACTACAACAGTTCTATATAGAAAGAGAAAAGAAATTGCAAACTTTCTATTGCAGAAAAGGAAAAACAGCATAATACCGTTGAGATTATCAAAATTATTCACATCCAAAATTAATTAAAAAATAAACAGCAGCAAAGTATTGCATAATAAATTATTCCTTTAGAACAATCGTTTTGAAAATATACATACTCGAGGAATTAAGCTTTATAAATAGAACAAATCAAAATACATCCATCAAACTCACTCCCGCTTTTATTTCCCTTCTTCCCGATATTTTTCATCGAATGGGAAAGGAGAGTGAGTTTGAAAGTTAAGTGTTTTTCAACTTTTTTAACACGAGATTTTGCTCTAATTTAACATTAATTTTGCCCCTAAATAAAATCTACGCGGAAGTTGAGGACCGTAAACATAAGACGGATCTCTATCTCTACCGATTTCCAAATCTTTTTGGTACGAATCCAATATATTTTTTGCACCAACTGATAAATTCAAACGCATCTGCTCTGAGAGCGAAAATGAGTAATCGGTTCCTATATTTATTTCCACGAAGGCTTTATTGGTTTTTATCAGTTTCTCTAATCTTTCATTTGCCGCTATCATAAAACCTGTATATTTAATTGATGAAAAAATACTTAAACCTTTTATTCCGGTATATAACATCCTGAAAAAACCGGTATAATCAGGAGACTTTAAAAAATGATTTGTAAATTTATGAGGAAATATTTCTTGAGGTGATTTGTACCTTCCAATATTGTGAGTTACCCCGCTTCTAAGTTCAAAATATTCAAACGGTTTATAACCCATATCTAATTCATATCCGTAAGAATATGCTCCGTTAGAATTTATTCTTGTCCATAAAATTATATTCCCGGAATTTACGCTGCCTTTTACTAAGCTAAAAGCATTTGTTAAATCTGTATAATAAAACGTAACTCCTAAAAGGAACGGATTTTCGTTAAGTAATCCGTCATAACTGAAATTAAGAGAATAACTGTAACTTTTTTCTGCTCTTAGATTTGGAATATTTTTAATAATTCGCTGTAATCCCCCTAAGCTTTCAATGTGTAAGTCTTCATCAAATATTTGTGGTGCACGAAATCCGGTTGAAAATCCAATGCGTGTTACAAAGTTATTTTTCAATTCCGTTTTAATATTAATCCGTGGATTAATACTGATATAGTTTAATTCACTATTTTTATCAAAGCGTACACCTATCACTGAATTTATATTCCCTTTATTTAAGCTAAATTCATCTTGTAAAAAAAAGCCTAAATTCCCATAAATTTTATCTTCGTGAAATCTGATATTTGAAGTTGTTTTATCAATCAAATGATCGTAATAATATTCCATGCCTAATGTAAATTTATGAACACCAAATTTATAAATTCCTCTTGCACCTGTAATAATAGTGTTATCTTTTGAGTTACCATAATAGCGGGATGAAAAACCTATTTCATTATTTGTAATTATACCGTTTGAGTCTAAATCGGATAAACCTCCGTAATAAGAATTTCTGTTTAATAAACTAAATGCGGTATATAATTTATAGATTAAATGATTCCTTAACGAACCTTCCCATTTAATTTTTCCACCATATCTGTTGTGTTCAACAGATTCAGCTATATCAGCTTCATGTGGAGGCAAATCGAACTTATTTCCTCCTCTTCTGTTTTCATGTATCTTATTCAATGAAATGGTTAAGCCTTCATTGTTAGAAATTTTGTATATCCAATTAATCCCAAGTGTTTGGTTTTCTAATTTTCCCAATTCGGAAAACCCGTCGTTATTTTTATCGTAATGTCCCCTCTTTCTAACTGCTCCGTATACAAATGCACCACTTTTCCCCTTTTTGCTTATTATTGAACATGAAAAACCGGCGTTGTTATCTAAACTTCCACTAATAGTTGTAGAAAGCGCAGAAAATTCAAAATAATTTTTCTTTGGGATTTTTGTTAATAAATTAATTGATCCTGCAATAGAGCCGCTTCCATAAAGTGCAGAACCGCCTCCTTTTATTATTTCAATTCTATCAATCATTTCTTCTGGGAAATACTCCAGCGCATATACTCCTGCAAGCGAATTTACAACCGGGTCTCCATCTATTAAAATTTGCGTATATTTACCCTCAAAACCTAATAAACGAACCTGTGTAAAATTACAATTCTGACAATCATTTTCTACATTCACATTGTTTTGCATACTTAATGCTTCAGCTAAATTGCATGCTTTCATTAATCCAATTAATTTTTTGGATATTACTTCGGTCTTCACGGGAGATTCTTTATAAAGATATGGCGAAGCTGTTCCGGTTACTACAATTGAATTAAATTCTAAAAAGGTTTCTTTTAAGGTAAAATCTATCCTTTCATTTTTGTTCTTATGAACATTGACCAATATTTTTTTTACTCTATATCCAATCATAGAAGCTAACAGAATATATTTTCCATCCGGAACATTATTTATAGTATAATATCCATTTTTATCTGTTGCCGTTCCTATATTCATATTTTTTAAATAAACATTTACTCCTACTAAAGGTTCATTTTTAGTATTAAAAACATATCCGAAAATTTTATTCCTGCCCGTTTCGGTTTGTGAAGAAATAGTCAAATTTACCATAAAAAAACATATTAAACCGCTAATGATGAATTTTTGCATTTTATTATTCCTATCTTTTTTGTTAAATATTTTAATTTCGTAAGGCTCTGATTATAAAACAAAAAAGGTGGTGGAGCTCGCACAAGATAAATATTGATTTTATTTAAGATTTGTCTGAGTTGTTGAGGATGAGAATAGAAAGTAATTTTTCTTGACTGTACAAAAGAGATGGAACTATTTTTTAGTATTACCGGAAAAATTGAATGAAGATAAATGATAGTTTTGAAATCTTCCTTCGAATTTTTATCACCTTTTGTTTTACTGCCGGCTGTATTACCATCTTTATAAAAATGGCTATGGGTAATTATTCTCCCGTCAGCTAAGACATGGATATGAAGATTAATATAATAGGTAACTTGCAAACAAGTTAATACTAAAATTAAGATACCTATAACAAAACTATAATAATTCTTTTTCATAATATAAATTGAATGCTTCCTTATTTAAACTTAGTCTAAATAAGGATAAAAGTCAATTCATACAAATTTACTTCATTATTTATTTTTTAGTAATGTTATAAGTCAATATTATAGACATCATTAACGGTTAGATCCGTCATTTATTAGGAAATTTGCTCGGTAGTTATGAACCATCACATATCATTTCCATCAGTGATTTTTGACAACATAAGTAATTCTAATTTTCTAAATATGATTTAAATAATTTTAAAATCATATAACTACTTCTAAATTAAACCCCCGATAATTTAACCTAAACCGTTTATTTTTTATCTGGCATAGATATTGACTTTTATAATTAAACGGATAAATAGAGTGCAGTGAAAGTAATTTTCGGATAAAGTTTTTTTTGCGAGCTTACCCAAATCTTCTTTAAGGAGATAAAGCTTTAAAGATAAATACGAAAATCATTTTGAAGTTAAGGTATTTGCATGGGTGAAAAAAGATGGCAGAAATAAAATCATAATGATTATTTTGCATTATTAAATATGATGACTCGAGATAAATCAATATCGGTGGTTGGGGCAGGACCAGCAGGTTTAACTGCGGCTATTATACTGGCAAATAACGGTTATAACGTTAATCTGTATGAGAAGAATAATGATGTGGGTTTAAGATTCAACGGTGATTTCCAGGGGCTGGAAAATTGGTCGGATAAAGTTGACACACTGGATTTTTTAAACGGAATGGGCATTAAGATCAACTTTTTATGCCGTCCTTTTTGGGGAAATGAAGGTATGTTTTTTGGCCCTAAATTAAACAAGATACAGGTCAAAACATCTAGACCTCTATTTTATCTCATCGAAAGAGGCTCTAAAGAGAACTCTTTTGATCAAGGATTGCGTAAGCAAGCGGAAGATATAGGTGTAAATATTTTATGGGGTCAAAAACTTGAAAAAATAAAAAGTCATTACGCCATTGTTGGTGCAGGTCCGAAAGCTGCAGATGCAATTGCCAAAGGACTGATTTTTGAAACGTCATTTGAAGATACTTTTATCGGATTTTTAGACAATAAAATCGCTCCTCTTGCCTATGCATACTTAATTGTGAATAATGGTAAAGCAACCTTTGCTACTTGTCTTTTTAAGGACTTTAAAAATGTAAATATTTATTATCAACGTGCCCTTCAAACTTTAAATTCAGTAGTTGATATCGATATCAATTCCGCAGAGGAATTTGGCGGATATATTAACTTTTTTACTGAGCCGAGGATATCAAGAAATAAAAGAATATTATATGTCGGTGAAAATTCAGGTTTTCAGGATGCTCTTTGGGGATTTGGAATTAAATATGCTTTGCTCTCAGGATTTAATGCGGCTCAAAGTATAATACATGGTTATGATTATAATAAATTATGTGAAAGGAATATATATCCTAAACTTAAAATTTCGCTTGTAAATAGATGTCTTTTTTCTCACTTATATAATCCTGGATACAATTGGTTTTTAAATAAAATACGAAATCAAGATGATATTATTCCGGTTCTATACAAATATTATAATAGTTCTATTACAAAAATTTTTTTTTATAAGATGATTAAAAAGTGGTACCATTCAAAATTAATTGATAACAGATGCATAAACGAAGACTGTAATTGTGTTTGGTGCAAGCATGGGAAATCTGCACATGACCAATTATCGTGTTCTTAATCATATTTACAGCCATACTATTGAATAAAGGAGCAATAACGGTATTTTATTTGGTTTTCCTTATCAATTGCTTAATCCAGGTATCATTTTTTAATTTTTCTAAAAATACCTTTAAAATATTTAATTCGGCAGCTCTATATTTATCTAAATTTCGTAAATGATGCTTTATTTACAGCTTTTTTCTTTGGCACATATGTTGAGACGGTTGATTGTTATTAAAATTGAAAGGAGTTATAAAATGATACTATTGTATATCTTAATTGGTTTAGTTGCCGTTTATCTAGCATATTCGTTCGGTATAAAAAAAGGTTCCGGACAGACTATGCAACCAATGCAAGATCAAACTGATGCAAACATGCATTCTCATTCACATTCTAACTTACAAAAAGACCAAAAGAAACATGGCGGCGGTTGCTGTTAATAAAAGAACATTTATTAACATTATCAACCGTTCCAAGTTTTGTCCGGCTCTAATGTATAAAAATTGATTCTTAAGCTTTAAGATTTTAATGATTATTTATAGAAACTTTCGATCTTAAAGTTGAAAATTTTTTAATGCCACTCTAAGGGAATAAGTTTGCTAATCTTTTTATTTAAAAAAATGAAAGGATAAAAATCTTTAGACGCTGTTATTCCATACTTATTTCGGAATTTGCTTTAGCTTATTGAGATCTTGGAACGATGCAGATGTTCGTTGTTACACAATCAACATCGATAAATACGAGTGTGTGCTATTAATTCCGTATTGAATCATAATGTATTATTTTAAATTAGATTGAAAAAATGTATCCTATACTATTAAAAATCGGTCCCTTAACAATTCAAACTGTGAGTATATTTCATTCTTCTGCAATTTTCATTGGTGGTTTTTGGGTCTATCATTATGCAGCAAAAGAGAAAATTGACAAAGAAAAAGTTTTTGATATGCTTGTGTTAATAACGATATTTTCAGTTTTAGGAGCTAGAATATTTTCGATTTTGTTTGACGGAGGTTTAACCTGGTATTTATCAAATCCTTTAGAAATGTTTGCACTTTGGAATGGAGGTTTTACATTTTACGGCGGTTTTATTTTCGGTGTTGTAGCGGGAATTTGGTATATCAGAAAACATCAATTAAAATTTTGGAAATTGGCAGATTTATTTGCACCTGCTTTAGCTTTAGGACTGGCTATAGGGAGAATTGGGTGCTTTATGTCGGGTGATAGTTACGGAAAACCAACCAATTTACCCTGGGGTGTTACCTTTACAAACATACATTCATTGGCTCCGTTAAATGTTCCTCTTCATCCCACACAAATATACTCAGTCATAACCAACTCTTTTATATTTCTACTATTGTTATGGTGGAAAAAGAAACAAAAATTTACCGGAGAACTATTTCTACTTTTTGTTATCCTTTATAGTATTACCAGGTCATTTGTAGAAATTTTCAGGAATGATCCGCGTGGTGTTTATTTTGGCGGAGTAATTTCAACTTCACAAATAATCAGTCTATTGGCAATACTGCTGTCGATTTTCTTTTATTTAAAATTCAAGAATAATACTGGGCATAAATTTCATCGACCTAGTTTTTTTCAAAATTAAAGTTTTTATCGAAATATAAGCTTAAAATGATAATGTATTAAATCCCGAAAAAATTCCGTTTTCCGGAGGTAAAGGATTCAGTTTTACAAACTGTGTGAATAAAACAACTAATTAACAACTTATTTGGAGGAAAAAATGTTTCATTTAAAAATGTCTCATGTAAAACATTTATTATCGTCAAAAATATATCTTACTTTAGGTATATTAATCTCTGCTTTTTTAATAAGCAGCACTTCTTATGCCCAAAATATGGGCAACATGCATAAGAATAGTCCAAAAACAAACAACACTAAAATGATGCATAGCAGTATGATGGAGAAAACGGGCGGGAATATGATGCAAGGCGCAATGATGAAGTGTATGAAAGGCAAAACGGGAATGATGAGCCGAAATAATCCGCTGAAAAAATCCATGATGATAATAAACAAACTCCCAGGAATGTCTAAAGTCGTATCTTTAACAAAGGCTCAAAAGAGACAATTAATGGAAAAGAAAATTGATTTTTTGAAAAGAAAAATTGATTATAAAGCTGCAATTGCCAAAGAAGAACTTGACCTGGAAAATCTTTTTCAAAATAATGCACCTTCTTCAAAAATACGCAATGTTATGCAGCGAATAGCAAAAAACAAAATAGATTTGAGCATTTCAGGTTATGATACTGCAATTGCAATGAAGAATTTATTAAATGCTAAACAGAAACAAACATTAAAAAATATGCAAAAGACTTGCAAGATGGGAAAATCCGGAATGCATCAAGGTGGGAAATAATAATTATTGACTTATGTTATATATGTTCGTATCGAATTTATTTTAGTATCTAAAAATTATCTAAAAAAACGAGATTCAATTCGGAATCAAGGTCATTACCGGCTAAAATAAAAATGTTGCGTAATGTAAGTTAGTAAAATATAGTATCATGATTATTGGTCCGGGCTAGAAAATTTAATAAATAGAAATAATATTTAAATGCATTAGGGTGATAAAAATATTGTTTCTTAAAAAAAATTTCTAGTTCGGACTCATATCTGATATTCAATATATTATAACTAATGTGACCTTCGGATATTATTTTTCATAAATCTTACCTAAATTTTCCCTTAAAAAAAGAGAAAAGTTTTAGGGGAAAAACTACTTTATTAGAATAATCATAAAAATCGGGTTTGAATAAGATGATAGAACAGTTAGCGTTTTCTTTAATAGATCATTATTCTTTTTTTTCTATAAAAATATTTAAAAAAATTAAAATCCTTTCTAAATCAATTAATATAATTACACCATTTTTTTTGAAAATCGCAGTTTTTAAGAATGGCACATATATTGAATCTTTCTGATATATAAAAATGAAATAGCCAAATGAAATGATTTTTTATACATTTTATTTTGACAAGCAAAAATTTATACATTATATTCATTATATACAAAAAGGAATGGGTTAAGAAAATTCAGGTTATTAAAAGGAAATCTTTCTTTTTGTTTAATTTTAACAGGCAGAGAGATTGAAAGATATAAATGATTAATGCAAAAAAGTAAATTTAATTCATACAATGATAAATAAAGTTTAAAACTTGCTGAATTTTTTATCATAGTTTTAGAACTACTTAAAACGCATTTAATTAAATAAAAAGGAGTAAAAGATGGCAATAGACCCTGTTTGCGAAATGGACATAAAAACACCGAGTGAATATTTCACAGAATATCAGCATGTGAGATATGATTTTTGTTCGGAATCTTGCCGTGATAATTTTATTGCGCATCCGGAAGAATATGTCAAAAAAAAATCGGTGCAAAAGCCGACTTACAGTATTGACAGCAATGGAATTGAAAAACTAAATATACCGATAGTTGGAATTCATTGCAGCTCGTGTGTGCCTACAATTGTAAGTGAAATTAAAAAATTACCTGGAATCAAATTTGCAAATGTTAATATTGCTACCGAAAAAGCTCATATAGAATTTAATAAAGATGCTACCACTACAAAAGAAATTCTTTCTGCCATTAAAAAAGCAGGTTATAAAACCGGGCAAGCAGTATTAAAAGTAGGAATCAGCGGTATGTACTGCGCTTCATGTACTACTAAGATTGAAGATGAACTAAATAAAACACCAGGTATTCTTTCTGCAAGTGTGGACCTAGCTTCAGAAAATGCAATCATTAAATATTTACCTAATTCTATTAATGTAACTAATATTAAAAATTCAATTGAAGCATTAGGTTATAAAACCATTGATCTTAAGGATGGGAAAGAAAAAGTTGAAACAACTTCGAAAAAGGGAGAAGAACCGGTTGACGAGAATCGGTTAGCTCGAGAGAAAGAATACAATACACTTATGCATAAATTCATTTTTGCCGCTATACTTGCAGTTCTCTTCTTGCTTATTAGCTATGCAGATTATTTAGGTTTACCGGAAATATTCAGCGAAAGTTCTCCATATATAAGATATTTTTGGGTGGGGATGGGCGTGTTAAGTTTACCTATCATGTTCTGGTCAGGTTTACAATTTTATACCGGTGCATGGTCGGCATTTAAAAACCGTTCGGCTAATATGAACACATTAATTGCTACTGGAATTAGTGCTGCATGGGTTTATTCGGCTGTGGCTACATTATTCCCGGAAATTTTCCCGACTCAAGCATTAGCAAATCAATTTTACGATGCAATCGCAGTTATTGTGGCACTTGTTGTACTCGGTATGGCACTTGAAATTAGGGCTAAAGGGAAAAGTTCCGAAGCAATAAAAAAATTAATCGGACTGCAGCCCAAAACGGCAAAAGTTTTAAGAAATGGGAATGAGATTGATATACCGGTTGAAGAAGTTTTGTTGGACGATATTATAATAGTAAGACCTGGAGAAAAAATTCCTGTTGATGGAAAAATAATTGAAGGTTCCTCCGCGGTAGATGAATCGATGATTACAGGTGAACCGATACCGACAGAGAAACGTGTGAACGATGAAGTAATTGGAGCTACCATAAACAAAACAGGTTCGTTTAAATTTAAAGCTACAAAGGTCGGTAAAGATACCGCGCTTGCACAGATTATAGAAATGGTAGAACAAGCACAAAGCTCAAAAGCACCGATACAAAAAATTGTAGATAAAGTTGCAGGATACTTTGCTCCTGTTGTTATAATAATAGCTATTTTTGCCTTTATCGGCTGGTTCGACTTTGGACCGCAGCCTAATCTTATCTATGCTTTAATAGTTTTTGTAACTGTGCTTGTGATAGCCTGTCCTTGTGCACTTGGAATCGCTACACCAATATCATTGATGGTTGGTGTCGGCAAAGGTGCTGAAAATGGAATTCTGATTCGAAGCGGTAATGCGTTGGAAACTGCTCAAAAAATAGATACTATTGTACTCGATAAAACCGGCACTATAACGGAAGGGAAACCTTCATTGACCGATATAATTACCGCAAACGGTTTTGCAGAAGGAGATATCTTGGCTCTTAGCGCTAGTGTCGAAAAAGCATCTGAACATCCTTTGGGAGAGGCGATAATTAAAGGCGCTGAAAAAAGAGCAATAGAACTTTTTGATCCGAAGGAATTCAATGCAATACCAGGCTATGGCGTTGTTGCGATGGTAGAAAAGAAAAAAGTTTTACTGGGTAATCTTAAGATGATGAAAAAATACTCTATCGAATTAGATAATCTCGAAGAAATTAGTAAAGAATTAGCCAATGAAGGAAAGACACCAATGTTTGTTGCGATTGATGGAAAAGCTGCCGGTATTGTTGCTGTGGCAGACACTGTAAAGCCCGATTCCAAAGAGGCAATTGCCAAGTTAAAAAAATTAGGTTTGGAAGTTGTTATGATTACCGGAGACAATTCTATAACTGCGCATGCAATCGCAAGACAGGTTGGTGTGAAAAGAGTTTTTGCAGAAGTTCTGCCTGTAGATAAAGCATTCAAGGTTCAGAAACTCCAAAATGAAGGAAAGAAAGTTGCAATGGTTGGCGATGGACTAAATGATGCGCCGGCATTAGCTCAAGCGGATATAGGTCTGGCTATTGGAACCGGGACAGATGTTGCCATTGAAGCGTCGGACATCACCTTGATTAAGGGCAGCTTGAAAGGTGTAGTACTTGCAATTCAGCTTTCCAAAGCAACAATGAAAAATATAAGACAAAATTTATTCGGTGCATTTTTTTACAACGGTCTCGGAATTCCAGTTGCTGCAGGTCTATTGTATCCGTTTTTCGGCATTCTACTTTCGCCTATAATTGCCGGTGCTGCTATGGCATTCAGCTCTGTTACCGTTGTGATTAATGCTAACCGGTTAAAAAAATTCAAATCCAAGTTTTAAAAATTCAGGATTCAGATGTCAATTTTATATCAAATATGCATTTTACAAGTTTTGTTATTTAGGAAATTAAGGAGATCAAACAATGACAATTGAGCAAATAATAGTAACAATATTAGGACTTATCCTTTCCGGTTTAGTTGCATGGTATTTTTGGTTCTCAGAAAAGAAAAGCATTAAAATTGAAGCTTCATCTACCGGAGTTCAAGAAGCTTTTATAAAAGTCAAAGGAGGATACACTCCTGATATTCTTGTTTTTGAAGCGGGTAAGCCAATACGACTAAATTTTCACAGAGAAGAAACAGCTTCTTGTTCAGAAGAAGTGATATTCTCGGATTTTAATAAAAAAGCAACTTTAACACCCTTTAAAACTATATCCGTAGATCTGAAAATTGATAAACCCGGTGAATACAGTTTTCAATGCGGGATGGGTATGTTAAGGGGTAAAATTATAGTTGAATAATTTCAGTAATTAATAAAAAGGTAGTACAATGTATTTTGACCCTGTATGTGGTATGAAAATATCAAATGAAAACGAGGCAACAGATAAACTTGAATATGAAGGTAAAATCTATTATTTCTGTACAACTCTATGCCGAATTACATTTGAAAATGAACCGGAAAGATTTATCGAAATCAAAAATGATAATCTTTTTGAAAATGAACCGGAAAGGTTTATCGAAAGTAAAAAATGATCATCTTACAGATGGTAAAGAACAAAAATTAATTTGAATGTAAGAAAGATTGAAGGAGAAAAATTATTATGATGGGATTCGGAGGATTAGGTTTAATAATAATTATAATTGCAATTTATCTTGTTATAAAATATATGCCTAATTTAGAGCATCATTCTGGAAGCCAAGAAACAGCATTGGATATTTTAAAGAAAAGATTTGCAAACGGAGAAATTTTGAAAGAAGAATTTGAGGAAAAGAAAAAAATTTTACTTTGATTAACTTGATAGGATAAAAATGGCAAAATTTAACAATCATGTTTTGGAATCCGAAACCAGAAAGACGAGAGAAAAATATAATAAACACTCAAAACTTTATAATTTTTTCGAATTTCCTATGGAACATTCCTTGTTTAAAAGGTGGAGAAAAAATTTATTAAAGCAAATACGAGAAAAAAACGTGTTGGAAGTTGGAGTTGGGACAGGCAAAAATTTGCCTTACTACCCGGTTGGGAAAAATTGTGTCGGTATAGATTTAAGTGAAGGAATGTTAGAGCATGCTAAAAAGCTTGCAGTTAAAAAGAATATCAAGTTAGTTCAAGCAGATGCTCAAAACCTACCTTTCCGTGACAGATACTTTGATATGGTAATCGCAACGTATGTATTCTGTTCTGTTCCTAATCCTGTGCAAGGCTTAAATGAAATTAGGAGAGTATTAAAACCGGACGGTGAACTTCTGATGTTGGAACATGTTCTTCCTGAAAGTCCATTACTTAGAAGATTATTTAATAAGCTTAATCCTTTCATCTTAAAAAGAAGAGGGGTTAATATTAACCGAGAAACTGCAGTCAATATTAAAAAGAGCGGATTTGATTTAGTCAACGATGTTAATTTATTATTTTCAATTTTCAAATTTTTTAAAGTAAAAAATAAAATAGAATGACAATTCCGGAATCGGATATTCAAGTATGAGTAAATCTTGTGATCAGCAATTAGGGGTCAAAATAAAATTTTCAAAAACAACACGTTAGAAGCATAATAAAAAATATTTTCCCGCCACCGGGTGGTTGAAGGCGGCGGTTTGAGACAAATATATATTTAATATTATTCCTTTCGCTCTTTCATTTCTTCTTTAGGTTTTTTTACTACAGCAGTTCTATTGGAAATAGCAAAATAAGATAAACTAAGAGCAAAGAAAATTGCAAACTTGCTAAGCAAACTTTCTATTGCAGAAGAAAACATACTTGAGATAAGCGCAAGTATAATTCCGGGAATAAATGTTAATATATATCCCCAAAATAAGACAAAGCTTAGTTTTTTAACTTTTAAATCCTGTTTTAGCTTTCCATTTAAAAATAGAATCAATACCGTAACTATTATTGTAATGTAGTAAAATAATCCGAATAAAAAGCTCAAAGGATAATAATAAGAAACAAAAAATATATTGCACTTTATTACTACAAACTCACTTAACACTAATGTATAATAAAAAGCAAAACCTAAAGCAGGCAAGAAAATTAACCATAAATATTTTGAATTGAGGTTATAATATTTAAGTACAATAAATAAACCCAACGGCGGTAAAAAAGCAATATCCAGTATTAACAAATAAACAAATTGAGGAGAAATTAGACCGAAAAAACATATTAAAAACTCTAATGATTGATAAACAAACAGCAGTACAATTTCAAAAATTACAAGTTTATTTATTGGATTTCTTTCAGAAAATATAATAAGATTTATAATTAATACCAGCTCGATACAAGCTGTTAAAAGTGAAATAATTCCTTCAAAATGTTGCATAGCAATAAAAAATATTTATAAAAATTTATCGAAGTTAAATTATATATTTAAAGGGAATCAATAATGGAACATCCGGCAAAATAAAACTAATGATAGGGAAAAAATCCCTATCATTAGAAAAAAAATATGTAATATTTTATTCTTTTGGACCAATCATTTTTTCCGGTTTAACGAATTCATCAAATTGCTCTGCCGTTAAAAGTCCCAATTCAACCGCAGCTACTTTTAATGTTTTATTTTCAGCTAATGCCTTTTTAGCTACTTTTGCCGAATTATCGTAACCGATGTGAGGATTAAGTGCGGTAACAAGCATTAAGGAATCTTCCAAATATTTTTCAATTTTATCTTTATTTGGTGTAATGCCAGTTATGGCTTTGTCTGTGAAGCTTTCACAAGAATCGGCAATTAATCTAATGGATTGCAAAAGATTAAAAATCATAACAGGCTTAAAAACGTTCAATTCAAAATTACCACTTGCACCGGCAAAATTAATAGTAGCATCGTTACCCATTACTTGAACGCAAACCATTGTCATGGCTTCACATTGAGTCGGGTTTACTTTACCGGGCATAATTGAACTACCCGGTTCGTTAGCAGGCAAACTAATTTCGCCGATACCACATCGAGGACCGGAGCCGAGCCAGCGAATGTCGTTAGCTATTTTCATTAATGAAGCAGCAAGGGTTTTCATAACACCACTGGCTTCAACAATTGCATCATGAGCTGCCAAGGCTTCAAACTTATTCGGTGCGGAAATAAATTTTTTGCCTGTAATTTCAGAAATTTTCTCAGTCGCTAAATCGGCAAACTTGGGATGAGTGTTTAAGCCGGTACCTACGGCAGTTCCGCCTAATGCTAATTGAGACAAATGCGGTAAACAGTTATTAATTCTTTCCAACCCATTTGTAAGTTGTTGAGCGTAACCGGAAAATTCCTGTCCTAATGTTAATGGAACAGCGTCCATTAAATGAGTTCTTCCTATTTTAATAACATTTTTAAATTCTTCAGATTTAGATACTAATGCATCACGTAATTTTGTTACCATAGGAATTAAACGGCGATGAATTTCTTCAACCGCTGCAATATGCATTGCCGTAGGGAAAGTATCGTTTGAAGATTGAGCTTTATTTACATCATCATTTGGGTGAATAGGTTTTTTGCTTCCCAATACTCCGCCGGCTAATTCAATTGCCCTGTTTGAAATCACTTCATTTGCGTTCATGTTTGTTTGAGTACCGCTCCCGGTTTGCCATACAACCAATGGAAAATTAACATCAAGTTTACCTTCAATCACCTCATCTGCAGCTTTAACAATCAGATCTGCTTTTTCTGCAGATAATGTACCTAATTCTTTGTTGGTAAGTGCCGCAGCTTTTTTTAATATTCCAAAAGCTCTTATTAATTCTCGTGGAAATCTTTCATTTCCAATTTTAAAATTCATTAGTGATCTTGCTGTTTGCGCACCGTAATACTTATCAGCAGGTACTTTTACCTCTCCCATTGTGTCGGTTTCAATTCTGTATTCCATTTCTAACTCCGAATTTTGTTATTTAACGTATTTAAAACTAAGTTAAACACATTTTAATATCAAAAATATTGGAAATCCGAGTTACTACATTTAAATAAGATTTTTATTTTTAGACTTATTTTTCAATAGCTTGTTCAATATCCTCAATTAAATCATCCACATCTTCAATACCCACTGAAAGTCTTACTAAACTTTCGGTAATACCCATTTTTTCACGCTTTTCTTTCGGAACTGCAGCATGAGTCAT
The DNA here is from genome assembly GCA_964640985.1 of uncultured Melioribacteraceae bacterium. Taxonomy (GTDB): domain Bacteria; phylum Bacteroidota; class Ignavibacteria; order Ignavibacteriales; family Melioribacteraceae; genus CAZXJG01. Next base: position 24,375 of record CAZXJG010000020.1, read on the forward strand.
AGTTGCAGGATGACTCAACAAACTTTCGACGCCTCCAAGGCTTTCGGCTAAAGTAAATATTTTTGTATTCTTTAAAAATTTATAAGCAAGTTCAACATCATTAAAATCCAACGATATAATTCCGCCGAATCCGGTCATTTGTTTTTTAGCAAGTTGGTACTGCGGATGACTTTTTAATCCTGGGTAATAAACTTTAAAATTTTCCTTTCTTTCCGATAAGTATTTAGCAATTTTTTCTGCATTTTCGTTATGTTGTTTCATTCTTACGGCAAGTGTTTTTGTAGCACGCAAAGTTAACCAGCAATCAAAAGGAGATGGAACTGCACCTGCAGAATTTTGAATATATTTAAGTTTATCATTAATATTTTGATTATTTGTTACGATAATTCCGCCTATTACATCACTATGACCGTTTAAATATTTGGTGGAACTATGCACTACAATATCAGTCCCAAGCAATAAAGGGTTTTGAAAATAGGGACTCATAAATGTATTATCCACAACACTAATCAACTTTTTCTGTTTACAAATTGAAGTAACAGCAGAAATATCCGTAAGAAACAACATAGGGTTTGTAGGAGTTTCCATATAAACCATTTTTGTATTTAGGTTAATCGCTTTTTCAATATTCGAAACATCTCTCATATCCACCCAAGAAAAATCGATACCGTAATTTCTCATAATAGTTTCGAAAAACCGGTAAGTGCCCCCGTAAACATTATCGGAAACAACAACATGATCCCCCTGTTTTACAAGTCCCATTATTGCTTGAATGGCTGCCAATCCCGATGCGAATGCAATACCGAATTCGCCTTTTTCAAGAACGGCAATATTTTTTTCTAAAACGGCGCGTGTTAAATTATGTGTCCTTCCATATTCATATCCTTTGTTTTTACCAACCTCCTGCTGGGCATAAGTGGAAGTCAAATATAGCGGTGTAATAACCGCTCCTGTTGTTAAATCGGGAACTTGTCCGGCATGTATAGCATCTGTCGCAAAGCCCATAACTTCTCCTTTTTTCAATCCGATTTTATTTAATGTCAATTATATCATAACGAGTTATAATATCGGTAATACTACCAAATTCTTTTACTAATACAGCATTATTGTTTTTTAATTTTTCCCTAACTTGTGAAATTTCAGTTGATGTATCGAATATTGGGAAAGGTTCATCCATTATTTCTGCAACTGGCATTTCCAACAAAGCGTTGTTTTCCAATAAGGCTCTCATAAGGTTATTTTCATTTAAGCTGCCAACGGATTGATGTTTAGCATCAAACACAGGCAGTTGTGAAATACCTTCCTTATTCAGCAATTGAATCGCATCTTTAACAAGCGTGGTATCATTTACGTAAAATATTTTGCTAATTCCTTTCGACTTTTTCATATTGGATAAATCCCGAAGATTTTTAACGGTATCATCGAGTAATCTATTTTCTTTTAACCACTCATTATTATAAAATTTAGATAAATAACGTTCCCCCACATCACTTACGATGAATACAACGATATCGTCTTCCGAAAGATTTTCAGAAATTTTCAATGCAGCACTAACGGCAGTTCCGCTACTTCCACCACAAAATATTCCTTCTTGAGTAGTTAACTTCCTCGCCATCATAAACGAGTCTTTGTCGGATACATTTATAATTTCATCAATATATTGAAATTGCACATTATCAGACAAGCAGTCGGCACCAATACCTTCAACCAAATATGGAGTTCCATTTGTAAGCTCGCCGGCATCTTTATATGTTTTTAATATCGACCCATAAGGATCAGCTCCAATAACTTTAACATCCGGATTCATTTCTTTTAAATATCTACTTACACCGCTAATGGTACCGCCGGTACCAATGCCGGCAACAAAATGAGTAATTTTCCCATCTGTTTGTCTCCAAATTTCAGGTCCTGTAGTTAAATAATGTGCTTCGGGATTTGCAGGATTAGAATATTGATAAACAAACAAAGAATTAGGAGTTTCCGTTTGAATTCTTCTCGCTACATTTACATAATATTCAGGATGATTATGATCAACTGCATTTGAAACAACAACTACTTCACTTCCCAAGGCTTTGAGATAGTTTATTTTTTCCTTGCTTACTTTATCCGTTAAAACAAAAATTGATTTATATCCTTTAATTGCAGCTGTTAATGCAATACCGATACCGGTATTACCGCTTGTTGCTTCAATTATAGTTCCACCCGGTTTTAATAATCCTTCCTTTTCAGCGCTTAATATCATATAATAACCGATACGATCCTTAACGCTTCCTCCGGGATTTGCCGATTCAAGTTTTGCAAAAATCATCGGCTTAAGTCCTTTATTAACTTTATTCAGTTTGATCAGAGGTGTATTACCAATAAGTTCCAATATATTATTAAAATATTCCATTTTTTCTCTCTTTTTTCATGTTATAATAAAAAAATTAATTACAAAAAATTTAAATTAAAGAATTCCCTCTTAAGAATTCATTAATTTTCATTCTTTTCCTGCCTTCAGGCTGTATTTCAAGAATGCTTAAAATACCTTTCCCGCATCCAATCTTCAATTCATTTTTACTTTGAACAATATTGCCTGCTGTATCTTGTTTACTCAAATCCGGTAAAGCTTTAAACAATTTATAATTTTTCCCTTTATACTCGAAGAAAGCTCCCGGGTATGGTGATAAGCCACGTATAAGATTATTAATTTCATCCGCCGATTTATTCCAATTTATCCGGCAAATATCTTTCGTGATTTTAGGAGCAAAAGAAATTTTCAACTCATCTTGTTTAAGCAATGTTATGTTATCTTTTTCAATAATATCAATAGTTTTTAACACTGCTTCCGCACCAATTATACTAAGTTTATCGTGAAGTGTCCCGAAATTATCTTCATCGCTAATATTAACTTTTTTTTGGTAAATAATGTTACCCGTATCAACTTTTTTTTCAAGAAAAAAAGTAGTAACACCTGTTTGTTTTTCACCATTTATTAAAGCCCATTGAATTGGAGCGGCACCTCTGTAGAGCGGAAGCAACGATGCATGTAAATTAAATGAACCTTTTGGCGGCATCGTAAAAACTGCTTCAGGTAAAATTCTAAAAGCCACTATCACAAATAAATCGGCACTAAAACTTTTTAACTTATTAATAAAATCCGATTCATTAAGATTTTCCGGTTGAAGTAAAGGTAAATTATGTTCAAGTGCAAAAGTTTTAACCGGTGTAAAAGAGATCCGCCTTCCTCTTCCACGCTCTTTATCGGGTGCAGTAACAACAGCAATAACCTGGTGTTTACTGTTATATATTTTTTTTAAGGGCAAAAGGGCAAAATCGGGAGTGCCGAAAAAAATTATTTTCATATAAATTCACCTTTATATTTTAAATCAAAAAGGAATTTGGTAAAAACAAATTCTCACTTTTTCTGAGTAATAAGATAATCGATCTCTTCTTCCCGTTTCATAATTCTCAATAAATGTTTTTTTATTTTTTTTCTTACGGCAGGCACAACTCTATCGGGAATCATCTTTCCAATTAGATGATCATACTCGTGAAGAATTACTCTTGATAGAAGATCGTCGGTTTCAAGTACTTGCTCATTTTCATCAGTATCAAGATATTTAACTTTAATAAATTCAGGACGTTCTACATCAGTCCGTAAATTAGGAAGGCTAAGGCAGCCTTCTTCCATAACTATAAATTCATCGGATGTTTCCATTATTTTGGGATTTATAAGTACCAGCGGTTTAAATTTAGCAAACCCTTCAACCGGACTTAAATCAACAATGAATAATGAATTTAAATTACTCACTTGGTTAGCTGCCAGGCCAATACCGTTTGCATTACGCATTGTATTGAACATATCTCGAATTAAAAAAATTATTTTATCATTAATCTGTTTAACAGGTTTTGTCTTTTTCTTTAATATTTCATCACCATAAACGGTAATTGGTAATATTGCCATTGTTAAACTCCAATTTTTTCTTCTTCTACAACAGGGGTTATAATTTCTGCACTTAAATCTTTATAAAGAATCACTTCAGTTGAACAAAATAACATTCTAATATTCAACCGAAAAATAATTAACATTTGTTGAAGAATAAAGGGAAGTAATAAAAAATAATAAGGTACTCGTGAAATTGTCAATCCAAAAACGTTATAAAGCAAAGCCCCAACCGCACCTAATAG
>CAZXJG010000021.1:0-28532 GCA_964640985.1 uncultured Melioribacteraceae bacterium
AATTTAGTAACATACTTGAGTAACGTGAGATTCTAATTAATTTTCTTGCAAACCTGTTCCATTTTCTTTACGAAAAAAAACAAAGATTTAACTAACAATACTATAGATTAAAGACTACTCCAAGATCAATGTTATATAGATAGCGTAATTTGTAGATGTGTTTTACTATACTGCCATAAAAATTAGTATCATCATTTTCTCCTAATGCGGAATTTGATAACGGAAAGCTTCTCGATAATTCTATAAAAACATTATCGGACAAATTTGCTCCTATGCCTGTATTTAATAATGTAATTTCTTTTACGTAAACTGAAGATAAATTGTGCGACTGACCCATATTATAGTGCAAATTAATACCGCAAACTAAGTAAATAGAATTTGTGAGTATATGAGACTTAAGGAAAAATGATGCGTAAGAACCTGCGAGATAATCGGGAGAAATAATCGTGCCGAACCTGACTTCCGTAATTAAATCTTTTAATAAAACTATCTTTTTTTCTTTTAATCTAATGATTACAAAAAAATTAAACGGAGAATCAACCCTTGTACCCATAGGTGGTGTCATCGTAGTGATATTTAATTCGGCACCAAATCCAATTTGAAAAGTTTGAGCGGAAATGGAAAATGTAAATATTTGTATAAAAATTAGAGATACTATTAATCCGGTTATTGTTTTCATAATTTTATTTCTCCTATCAATATGCGAAATATTGTTCATCGAGATAATACTGTCCAGCTACATACCAGCCTCCTTTATGGTATTAACAACTAAATCCTTGTTTTTTTTGCCTGCCCAGTGCAATTTTTTTATTACACGGGGTAAAAAAATATTGAAAGAAAATTTATATAAACATTGATAGAATGACTGTATAGCTGAATGTATGTGGGAAGAAGGTAATTGTTATATACAATTCACATTCATACGACCATACTCTTTAGATATTCCGAAATATGTAAATGTTTATACGTTCTCTTTTTTTGCGGTTTACCGCGCTATGTTTGTAACTATAAGTCGGCAAAGTTTGTTACCCAAATTTGCCATGTTTTTTATATTTTTAAGCGACCAGGCTGGTCGCTTTACAATTTGCTGTTCTATTGTTACTAATGATAATTTTGGGTTAACCTTTTGGGTGTTTTGAAATATTTTTAATAAAAAGTATAGGGCTAAAATCGCGGTCTAAATCATTACTGTGAAAAATTCTCATTTTAATATATTTCGTAAAATATAAAATATCCCCTTTTTTTACTTTCCTCCGAAGAACACAAATCCAATAATTCTTGCCATTTTCATCTACATATAAAAACGTATTCTTTGATGTATTGATTTTCTTATTAACTATAATTTTGTGAACAACGTTGTTAGGAAAATTTTCCGTTTGCTTTTTGTTTTTAAGCCTTATTGCCGGGTTTATATAAGTGTTCACATTAGTGGATGACTTTCCATAATATATATTTTGATGCTTGTAAATACTTAGAGTTTTTGAAATATCGTTAACAAAAAGTATAGTCTTAAAAGTGTGCCCAAAGCTTTTAAAATTTTTCACTTTAATACTTTTCGAAAAATATAAGATATCCCCTTTTTTTACATTCATTTGAAGAACGGCAATCCAGTAATCCTTACTGTTTTCTTTTACGTCTAAATACAAATATTCCGATGCATCAATCTTCTTAATAACGGTAACCCTATGAACACCTTTGGGAAGCTTGTTCGTTTGATTGTTGCTCTTGCATCCTGCTAATAAAACAACAATTAATAAGATAAACAATGTTATAAGTTTTCTCATCATTACCTCATTAAGGGGGTGGAATAGAATAACTCATTTGAAACACAGGAATAAGTGATTGTTATTAAAGACTTTAGAAATTATAAATGGATGACTTATTTTATTCCACCCCCTAAATTACTAATAAACACTGTAATATTAAAGTATCATAGAAATTTATAAAAATTGTTTTACAAACAGCAATATTAAATAAGTTGTAACTCCAAAACTTTTGATAAAACCCTTAATACCCGCATATCTATTAACGTTTTATCAATAAGCTTATTTAAAAACTTCATCAACTATTTTTATATAAGTAGTGTAATCGCTTTGGCTAAAACAAACAAAAATAACCTTTTCTATTGAAGAATTATTTTCTAAAAATTCTTTAACTATTTTTGCCGCTATTCTGCAAGCTTTTTCGAAAGGGAAATGATAAATACCCGTACTAATAGACGGAAACGCAATAGATTTTATGTTATTTTCAACAGCAACTTTTAATGAATTTTTATAACAGCTTTCTAATAAAAAAGATTCATTGTTTTTGCCGCCGTACCAAACCGGCCCAACCGTATGAATGACAAACTTTGCGGGTAAATTGTATCCTTTTGTAATTTTTGCTTCACCGGTAGAACAACCGTTCAGCGTTTTGCATTCTTCGAGAAGTCTCGGGCCTGCTGCCCGGTGTATTGCTCCATCTACACCGCCGCCGCCAAGTAATGTAGTATTTGCTGCGTTTACTACAGCGTCTACTTTCATTTTTGTTATGTCGCCAAGTTCTACATTAACTTTTGTTTTCAACATTTTTTATCCATCTTTAATTGTTTTTCACCGAATATATATTTAATACAAAATATTTAATTTTTCAATAATGCGCCGGTATTCAATAAAACCAATAGGATTATTCTCAATAATATTTTTGTTTTTCTCCGTAAAAAACATCCAACAAAAGGCGTCGATACAAGCCGGAATAGTTTTGCTGCAATGTATGAGTTTTGCAAAGGATTTTTTTAATAATTATTTATTATTTAAAAATTTTTCATTAAATTATTTATCGTAATTAAAAATTTAATGGAAAAATTTTAATTATGATTAAAAGATTACTATCTTCAAAAATCACCGAATCTCTTTTCAAGGGAAAAACGATTATCATATACGGTGCCCGGCAAGTCGGTAAAACTACATTGATACAGGATCTACTAGGGCAGTTTGGGGGCAAAGGCCGCTATCTCAATTGTGAAATATTGTCAGTTGAACAAAATTTACGGGAAGCTGAGCTGGAAAAACTAAAAGCATTTTTTGGAAACTATAAAATTATTATGTTGGACGAAGCTCAAAATATCCCCGGAATCGGTAAAATATTAAAAGTAATCACGGATTCGCTCAAAGATATTCAAATTATAGCCACCGGATCTTCAAGTTTTGATCTTGCAAATAAAACTGCTGAGCCGATGACCGGAAAGGTAATAACTCACAAACTTTATCCGCTATCAGCTGTAGAAATAAAAGAAAATGAAGATTGGCTGAGTGTTGACGCTAAGCTTGAAAAATTATTACGTTTTGGTTCTTATCCTGAAATTTATACTTTAGATGAAGATGAGGCACAAAAAAGATTGGGTGAATTAGCTTCCAGTTATTTATTTAAGGATTTGCTAAAATTTGAGGGGATTAAAAAATCAAGCCTTTTAAGTAATCTGTTAATTTCTCTTGCTCTTCAGGTTGGAAACGAGGTAAATTATAGTGAACTTGCCGCAAAACTTGGAGTAAGCGGTTTAACAATTCAAAAATATATCGATTTGTTAGTGCAGAGTTTTGTAATATTTAAACTAAACTCGTTTTCGAGGAATATTCGGAAAGAGTTAACTAAATCCTTGAAAATATATTTTTGTGATAATGGTATAAGGAATGCACTCATAAATAATTTTAACCCACTTTTTTTAAGAAATGATATTAGTGCATTGTGGGAAAATTTTTGTATTTCGGAAAGGATTAAGGCAAGTTCATACAATAACCGAAATGTAAATAAATATTTTTGGCGAACTTACGACCAAAAAGAAATCGATTATGTTGAAGAATCAGCCGGGAAAATAACCGGTTACGAAATGAAGTTTTCGAAAAAACAAAAAATGAAAATACCAAAAGGTTTTACCGAAACATATAACGCACAAGTTTATAAAATAGATAAAAGTAATTATTGGAAATTTTTTGAACTATTGGTGTAACTTATGCAAACTTAATTTATGGTAACAAGAAATATTTTAAATTTTAGACTCCCGCCATTGCAAACAAATAAAGAGAGTAAAGCAATCTCTTTCATTTGACAAATTGCTTCGCCCTTCAGATTTGCAGCTACAATCAAGAATCGCTCAATTTAGATTAATTTAACTTTGCAAGCTCAATCATAATCTGCTTGTGAATATTATCAATTTGCTTATACGGACATGTAAAATTATTAGCAATCATAGAAAAAGCTATTAATCTGCCTTTTTTATCTTTAAGGTATCCCGAATGACTGCGGACGCCGCTCATATAACCTGATTTTATTCTTGCATTGTTTGCAATTACGGTACCTATTCCGAAAGTTCTGAAATTACCCACATCATTTGTATCCCCTGCAATAGAAAAAGAATTATAAAGCGTGCTAAAGTTTTTAAACTTTACCATTTTTATGAGAAGCGAAACCATTATTTTAGCGGTAATTGTATTTGAACGGGAAAGTCCGCTGCCGTCATATAAATTCAAACCATCGGTGCTTATTTTGTTTTCTTCCAAAAAATCTTTAATAGCCTTAATGCCTTTTGCAATACTGCCTTCTCCTTCTTTTTTCAATCCGATCATTCTTAAAAGTTGTTCGGCATAAAGATTAAAACTTTTTTTATTTAGAATGTAAATAATATCTTTAAGAGGAGGTGAAAAGGTTTGTGTAATAAGCTTAAGTCCGTTGTATTGTTTTTTCTTTTTTAACACAAAAGCTTGTTTTGTTGCGATAACGCCGTGCTTATTTAAATATTCTGTAAAATAACGTGCAGCAAACAAAGGAGGTTCGGGAATTGAACCTTTGATGAAAAATTCGTTTTTCCCTGCAGGAATTGTTCCCCGTAAAACCGCATGATATTGTTTTGGTGCTCTGTATATATAACCATTATCACCGGAATTAGCTGTTCCAGTTTTTATATGATTTTCAAAAATCAAGCCGGTTATTGCCGGTTCTGTTCGTAAAACTTTTACACGAACGCCGACGGAATCGCTTCTTTTAAAATAAAGCTTGTATAAATTATCATCAATTGTAAGTGCACTTGCATCTGAGGCGTAATAATTTCCAATATCCATCCAATACCATTGTCCCGGAATCGGGACACGGCTGAAAAAGAAATTATCTGCAATAACAGCTCCATTTATTTTTTTAATGCCTTTTTGTTTTAAGGCGTTTTGCCACGTTTGCATCAAAGAATCCAAAGGCAAAGAGCCTTTAACACGGCTTGATCCTAGCGTGGGGTCGCCGCCACCTTTAATATAAACATTTCCGTATAAAGTACTATCAACAATTTTTCCGTCATAAAAAAGCTTTGTAACAAAACGATAATTTTTCCCTAAAATTTCTAATGCAGCAGAACTTGTAAACACCTTTTGACCGGAGGCAGGGGTTAAACTTTTTCCTTTGTGGTAAGATACAATTTCCTTGCCCGAATCGACATATTTTGCATAAACACTCCATTCGGCATGTTTAAGATATTTGCTTTGACTTAAACTCAATATTTTTTTGTACAAAGTATTTGTTTCTTGAGAATAAAGAAAAGAAGAAAACATTAAAAATATAATTGTAATCAACGTTATCGATTTTCTATTCATTGAATATTGCCTTTTTTATTTTTGATTAAAAATGTGCGGCTGCAATTTTTCATATATTGAAAATTAAAGTTTTTATTTTCTATAAAGTTAATCTACCAAAAAATTAAAAAACTATATTTATCAAAAATAGTTACATTATTTACAATTTGGTCATTTAAAACAAAAATACCAATTGTGAATCATAAAATTAAAATGATTATTTTTAAATATGAATTTAATAAAAAGTAAAAACATCGAATGTGTGGTTTTTGACCTTGACGGCACCTTATTTAGTTCCCACGAATCAATTTATCTTGCCACAATACGTACATTTAAAGAATTAAATATAAATGTAAAAATACCCCGCAAAAAGTTTTATCTGTTAATTGGACATCACTTTTCGGATATGTTTTCAGTTTTTGATATTGAAGTTAAAGATATGGAACATTTTATCAATATTTACAAAAATTTCTATTTTGATTATATCGATTATTCAAAGCCGTATCCGGGTATGTATAATTTGCTGAATTATTTAACTGAAAAAAAAATCAAAATAGGTTTGCTTACTACAAAAGGACAGGAACAAGCGGAAAAAATTTTGAATCATTTTAACATAATTAATCAATTTGATTATATAATGGGAAGAAGACCCGGCATTGCAATTAAACCACACCCGCAGCCGCTGCAATTAATTTGTGATGATCTTAAAGTTGATACAGGAAATTCAATTATGGTAGGAGATTCCGAATTAGATATACAATGCGGCAAAGCTGCCGGATCTGTAACGGTAGGCGTTACGTTTGGATATAGATCAAAAAATATGCTTAAAAAAGAAAAGCCCGATTTTTTAATTGATGAACTAAATCAACTGAAAAACATTATTGGAACATTTTGAAAAACCTACTGCACTAAATTAACACGAATAAAATGGAGTAATAATTATGGATAATAAAGGCAATGTTTCTGCTGAAATTAAAAATGGAATAAAAACAATAAATTTTTATCACCCGAAAAGCAACTCGTTACCAGGCTATATGCTCAAACAAATTACAAATGAAATTCAAAGCGCTGCAAATAATAACAAAGTTAAAGTAATCGTTTTGAAAAGCGAAGGGGAAAAAGTCTTTTGTGCAGGCGCTTCATTCGAGGAATTATTGGCAATAGATAATTTTGAAACCGGTAAAGAATTTTTTATGGGTTTTATGAGATTGATAAACGCTATACGAAAATGCCCTAAATTCGTTATCGGCAGAATACATGGCAAATCCGTCGGCGGCGGTGTGGGAATTGCTGCCGCTGTAGATTATGCACTGGGTACAAAATATTCATCTATTAAATTAAGCGAACTTGCCTTGGGAATCGGACCGTTTGTAGTTGGTCCCGCCGTAATTAGAAAAATCGGGAAGGGTCCATTTTCAGCTATGGCAATTGATTTTGACTGGCGGTCTGCAGAATGGGCGGAACAAAGGGGAATGTTTAACCATATTTACGATTCAATTGAAGAACTCGATAAAGCTGTAAATTTACTTGCAGCACGATTAGCCGCAGGAAGTTCCGAAGCTATGACTATGCTGAAAAAAATTTTTTGGGAAGGAACCGACAATTGGGATACTATGCTTAAAGAACGAGCCGAGATTAGCGGTAAGTTAGTATTGTCGGATTTTACAAAAAAATATATAAAATCATTTATTCAAAAAGCAAAACAATAAGGGGGTGGAATAGAATAATTTATATATAATAGATTTACAACTTATTATTCCACCCCCTAAACGATGATACTTGCAGGTTCCTTTCTTAGAAATTGCCATGCGAGAAATGGTTCTTATAATTTATTGATGTTCATTTTAATACCTGCATAAACCCACCGGCCGGGCAAAGGTAAACCGCTAAAATCCATATAGGTTTTATTAAAAATATTATTGATATTTATAAATAGTTCTATTCGCCTGAATTGTCTATATATTTTTGTATTTACAACAATGCTCTTTCCTAAGTTTACTCTATCTTCAAAGCGGAAAAACCAGCCTGCATTAATTTCCCACAGCAGGCTATGAAAAATTGTTATCTGTAATTGATGCTTTAAATAATTAAAAATATACCGGGATTTAAACCCTGAAGCTATTTTATCGGAATTTAAATATGTATAACCGATATTAATCCGTTTAATGGGAATGTAACTAATTATTTTTTGAGGGGTAATTGAAACATTTAGACCAAAACCAAACGTATTAACTTTAGCAAAATTCACGGCACGCCATTTATTATCGTTTGTTTTTTTTATCCAATCAATTAAATTTTTCCCTATCCTGTCAAACAGGCTGAAATTAGCCGAAAAGAAAAATGTTTTTTGATTCAATCCGATTTCATAGTTTAACGATTCTTCCGGTTTTAAATATTTATTTCCTAATGTTATAGGGTCGTGATAATATAGCTCCGTATAAGTAGGTATTCTAAAAGCTTTCCCGACAGATGCGTAAACCCTGATATTGTCCGGAAGTTTATATGAAGCGTCAATACCCGGCCAAATTTTCCACGGCAAATAAGCATATTTATAAACAAACATACCCAGCGAAATTGTAAGTTTATTAAACGATTTTCTTTGTTCTGCAAAAATTCCTTTTTTTTGACGGTGATGATAACCTAAATTATTCGATTTTATTCTATCAAAAATATATTCTCCGCCAATGGACGTTGAACCGAATTCAGTTTTGAATGAAGTTTGAATTTCGCTGCCGATTATATCCGTTCTGTGATTATTTTCATAAAAAGCAGGATTTAAATAATTTAAAAGAAACTCATCGTTGTTTTTTCTCCAATAAATCTTCGGCGAAATCTGAAAATTTGTTGTTCCGTATTCTCCGCTTAAATTCAAAAATGTTGTTGATGTATGTTCCCATTGATTAGGAAAATAAGCTGAATAAAACCCATTGGCACCAAATTTTTTATCATTATAAGCGGCAAGCAAGTTAACAATTCCATTTTTAAACGGATAATAGGAAGTTAATATTAAATTTGAGATATCGAAACCGGTGTTGTGAATATAACCGTTCGACTTTCGCTTTGAAATAGTAATATTATTTTGAATCTTTCCTATTTTATTACCGCTTTGAATTTCAGCGTTATAAAAAGAATTTTCTCCGCCAATTATTTTTAATTTAACATAGTTACCTAAATTTTTTTTTGTTATAATATTTATCACACCGCTTAATGCATCCGGTCCGTATATTTTTGAACCTTGACCTTTTAACACCTCAATGCGCTGAACATCGTCTATTGATATAGGTAAATTTAAGTTGAAATGTCCGGTTTGCGGGTCACTTACTTTTATCCCGTTAATTAAAATTAGTGTTTGGTTAAATGTTCCGCCCCTTATGCTAACGTCTGCCTGTACTCCCTCAATTCCACGCTGCTGCAAATCAACACCCGCTATATATTCCAATACATCGGTTATATTATCTACGGGCAGATGTTTTATATCTTTTGAGGTTAAAACCGTTACCGTTCGTGTTAAATTTGAAAATGAAAACGGTAAGCGTCCGGCAGAAACAACAACGCTATCAAGTGTATAATAATTATTTCGTTGAGCAAACATTTCAATATTAGACAATATTAAAATTAGGATTGAAAATAATAACGTTAACAAAATATTGATTTTACGATGTGGATAAATTTTTTTCATAACTTACTCCGATTTAATAAGCTGATTTTTTTAGTTTTTAATAATTTTTTAGGACTGATAGATTACCAACGAAACAGCAAAAGATTTTAAATAAGAATTTAAAAACGAACAATTATCTTAAAAAGAAACTGTTGTAAGGAATTTGTAATTCAAACTTTAATAAAAAATGTAGTATCTCATAAATACGTGCGCAAAGGAATGTTTTTTTGGGGTAGGATAAGAATCAAAGAACAGAATTTTTTTACAAAATCTTTTGATTTGAAAAAATTTTTTGGCTGACTTACTTTTGAAATCAGCCGTTAATAAAAATTAAAGACTAATAATATCACTATAAATAATAAAAGCCATTAGCAACAGCAAAATAACAAAGCCCGCATTTTGGATTGCAATTTTAAATTTAATAGGAAGTTCCTTTCTAATAATTCCCTCAATAGATATAATTACAAAATGCCCGCCATCTAAAACCGGGAAGGGAAGAATATTTATAATTGCTAAACTCAAACTTAACATGGCAAGGAAAAACAAAAATGAAATAATACCGTTATGAGCCGATTGAACTGCAAATTTAGCAATTTTAATAGGTCCGCCGAATACTTGTCCGAACTGCACCTTACCGACTATTACATCTTTGAACATAATAAAAGTCAGTGCGGTATATCGCCCAATATCTATAAAGCTATGTTCAAACGAAGCAAAAAATCCGAACTTTTGATAATTAAATTTTCCGGTGTAAACATCCGCGATAGCAACTCCTATTTTACCTTCGATTCCTGGAGTTACAGCAGTTTTAACAGTATCTTTACCACGTAAAATAACCAACGGCATTGCTTTATCTTTATTTGACGTAATAACTTTCACAGTCTGTTCACTGTTATTAAGCGGAATATTATTTAAGCGAAGTAAAATATCGCCTCTTTTCATACCGGCATCATGAGCAGGAGAATTGCTTAAAACATCGGTAATAATAGGCTGTGTATGTCCATACATAATAAACAACGGATTTTGGGCAGCCTTATCAATTTCTTGTCGAGGTATCGTAAAAGAATCTATTTTTTTATCTCTAAGAACCGTAACGGTTACATTTCTACCTAAGTTATTTATTAAAAGCGAATTCATTATCTGATTCCAACTTTCAACTTTCTGCCCATTTATTTTTAAGATTTTATCATTGGATTTAAAGCCGGCCTTAGATGCGAGACTTCCTTGAGCAACTTTACCGATAGTTGTAGTGAGAATAACTTGTTTACCATGAAAAAAATTTATTCCCCAAAATATAGCTACAGTTAAAAACAAGTTCATTAACACACCTGCCGTAATAACAAATAGTTTCTGATACGTAGGTTTTGCCCTGAATTCATACGGCTGAGGTTCTTTATCGGCAAACTCGGTATCAAAACTCTCGTCAATCATTCCCGAAATTTTGACATAACCCCCAAGCGGTAAAAGAGCAAATCTATAATCAGTATGACCTTTTTTATCAAAATCTTTAGGAAGGTCTCCCGTAGTAAAACCATTTATTTTGTTCCAACCAAAAAGTCTTTTTCCGAAGCCGATAGCAAAAACATCTGTCCGCATTTTGCATATTTTTGCAGCAATAAAATGTCCAAATTCGTGTATAAAAACCAATATTCCAATTGTTATTATAAAATAAATTATATAAATCATTAATATTTGTACTCCTTAATTAAACAAACCTTTCGCATATTCTCTCGAGCGATAATCGTAATCAAAAATTGTTTCTAATTCGGGATGAGCAATAGTCTCAAACTTTTCAAGTGATTCCGTAATGATCTCTGCAATTTGAGTAAACTTTATTTTCCCATTCAAAAACTTATTAACTGCAATTTCATTTGCAGCATTCAGAACACAAGGTGCTGTTCCTCCTTCCCCTAAAGCCTGATACGCTAATTGCAAAGTCTTAAATTTTTTCATATCCGGTTCATAAAACGTTAATTTATGCAATTCAGGTAAATTTGTTGTTACAAAATTACTTGGCAGCCGTTTGGGATACGTTAGTGCATATTGAATCGGCAATTTCATATCCGGTAAACTTAATTGGGCTTTTATAGAACCGTCAACAAACTCAATCATCGAATGAATAATTGATTGAGGATGAATCACAATTTCAATTTTTTCTTTTGGAATTTCAAATAACCAACGTGCTTCTATTACTTCCAAGCCCTTGTTCATCATCGTAGCGGAATCGATAGTAACTTTATTTCCCATATCCCAATTTGGATGATTTAACGCCTCGGCAATAGTAACGTTTTTAAGCTCTTCTTTCGTTTTACTTAAAAAGGGACCTCCCGAAGCTGTTAATATTATTTTTCTTATTTCTTTGTGATTTTCACCGACTAAACATTGAAAAATCGCACTATGTTCCGAATCTATAGGAAGAAGTTCCGCATCATATTTTTCACAAAGATTATTTATTAATTCTCCTGCCGCCACAAGCGTTTCTTTATTTGCTAAAGCTATCCTTTTACCGAGTTTTATTCCCTCAATAGTAGGTTTTAATCCTGCAAAACCAACCAATGAAGAAACCAATATATCATAGTTATCACGCTTGGTAATGTCTAATATAGCTTTATCACCATCAAGTATCTCACATTTATTCGAGATTCTTTTACGTAACGCAGCAGCCTTTTCGCTATTTATTACAACAACAACTTTTGGGTTAAATTCGTAAATCTGTTTTTCCAATAAGTCTATGTTTGTATTTGCCGTAAGTGCATTAACTTCGAAAAGCTCCGGAAAATTTTTGATAACTTTTAATGTGTTTACACCTATTGAACCGGTAGAACCGAGTAATACTATTTTTTTCATTCTAAAAAAATCAAATCCGTTTAAACTAAAATGTATGTAAATCTATAACATAAAAGAAATAAGCTTTGAAATATAGTAAAATTTGATTTAATTTAGATATTAAAAGTTGCCTACAATAATTGAATTACAGTGGAATTTTGATTTTTCCTTTGATGCCACCGAACATTCAGTGACAATAATAGTCAATCAGAGCCCGGCAAAATAATAAAATCCAAAATATCAGAAAAATTTTTTAGTCGAGATTTGAGCAGTTCAGTTTTTTAAAACACAATTAAAAAATTTAAAAACTCATTAAAAAAACATTAGTTAATACTAAAAAATATTTCGGGACTCAACTATTTACTTTGGCACGTACTTTGGTTATAAAATAAATTTGAGAAGAATAGTCATCATAAGTTAATTATTTTAATTCTTTTTTTTCAAAAAGAAATTATGTAAATTGGATAATATACCTTTTTGTTCTATTTAAATTATTTTTAAGTAAGTTTGCTTTATAAAATTATAAGAATTAAAGACAAAACAGAAGGTTTATATACATGTTCCTAACCAAAGTGGTTATAATTCCCTTTATGGGAAATTATGAATTATTATTCTTATTTTAAAAAAATATAAGGAGTATCACAATGTTTCTAAAAACAAAAAATTTTATAATTCTTTTAGCATCTGCTGGTATGTTGCTTATGCTGTTAAACACTTCATCTTATGCAATACCAAGTTTTTCTCGTCAAACTAATCTGCCGTGCAGTACGTGTCATTATCTTCCTACTAATTTAACACCTTTTGGTAGATTATTTAAACTAAATGGATATACTATGACTAACATTGCTACTATTCAGTCAACTTATAAAGGAAGAACAGACCTTAATTTATTAAAAGCATTGCCTGTAACAGTTAATTTTCAAACATCATACACTTCAATAGCTAAAAATATTCCAGGGCAACAGAACAATGTTGTTGAATTCCCACAAGAGTTGGGGCTTTATTTTTCCGGTGAAATCACTCCTCATATCGGAGCGTTCTTACAAATCTCTTATGACGATCAAAGCGGTGGAATTGGATTGGATATGACAGATATCCGTTATGCTAATCATGCAACTTTAGGAGGTAAAGATTTATTGTATGGTATTAGTTTTAATAATGCACCCGCTATGCAAGATGTATGGAACACAACTCCTCAATGGTCTTTTCCTTATGTGGGATCAGGCGTGGCTCCAACTCCGGCAGCAGGAACTATGATGGAATCGATGATGAACGTAATGGGATTTGGAGGATATGCTTTATATGACAATCTGATTTATGGTGGACTAAGTTTTTACCGTACAGTAAACCAAGGTGGTCCTATTCCCCCAGATGCCTCAGCGCAAACAACAATCAGCGGGATTGCACCATATTGGAGATTAGCATTGCAGCATCAATGGGGAAATCAATATGTTGAAGTTGGAACTTATGGAATTGCTCCGAAAGTGTACCCGGTAGGAATTACTGGTAAAACAGATAATTACACGGATCTGGCATTTGATGCTCAGTATGAAAATGCCTTTAACTCTGGGGCATTGATAGCACACGTTAATTTCATTAAAGAAAAACAAGAGCTAAATGCTACGTATGCAGCAGGCAACTCAGAAAATGCTTCAAATAATCTTAATTCTTTAAGGGTAGATGCAACATATTATTTAAAAACCGGCTACGGTTTTACAGTTGGGTATTTCAATATAAATGGTACTAAAGATACAAAATTATACGGCTCATCTCCTATTAATGGGAGTATGATCAGTTCTCCAAACAGTAGTGGGATTACGTTACAATTCACTTTTGTCCCTTGGGAAAACACTCAATTTGCCTTACAATACGTAGCTTATAATAAATTTAACGGCGACAGCAATAATTACGATGGAAGCGGAAGAAATGCTTCCGATAATAATACACTTTATATGAACAGTTGGCTTATGTTCTAATACGTTTCAAATATTTTGTGTGTTTCTGGGGTTGACTCAAATTATTGAGGAAACCCCAAATAATTTTATTTTAATTAAATTTATTAGGAAAAACGATGAAAATATTATATAGCTTATTTATTACAATTCTTTTTGCTTTTTTTTCAATAAATATTCAAGCTAACCAAGCAAGTATATCAACAAGTTTTGCCATAAAAACCTATACGGTTAAAGATTCTACTAAAGCAAAGAAAAAAAATCTTAAAATAAAAAAAACTAAACGAGTTGTTAAAGCAGTTAATAAGGGAATCGGACCAATCAAAACCGTTAAACTCGGAAAAATTAACAAAAAATTAGTAGAACAAGGAAGAGCACTTTTCTTTACCAAATGCTTTGCTTGTCATCAATTAGATGCACGGGTAGTCGGTCCTCCGTTGCGCAAGATAACAAAAACCGTTAGTCCTGAATATTTTATGAACTTATTACTTAACACAACCAATATGCTGAAAAAAGATGTTCGTCTTAAAAAGATAGTAAAAGAATATAATGGTGTATTAATGCCGAATTTATTTTTAAAAAAGAAACAAGCTCGTGCACTGCTTGAATATTTCAGGTCGGTTGCAAAAAAGAAATAATTCTTTTAAAAAATAATTTGATAACTTTTACTTCTTTACGAGTTTAAATGAGTTAATTAAAAAACAAAAATTTTATAATTAACAAAAAATGGCAAGAAGTAAGAATACGAACAATATAGTCGATTCTCTAACCTCCATTTTATGAGATTTTACGTATAAACCAAATTTTAAATGTGCATTTAAGATAACGATAATATTATTTATAAGGAATTATTATGGAAGTTGATAATAATACAAATGAAAAGAAAGGCATTTCAAGACGTAGTTTTTTTAAAATTACAAGTATCGCTTTGACTGGAGCCATGTCTTTTATTTTAGGCATACCATTAGTTGAATCGTTAGTATCCACAGCTAAAAAAGTAAAAAATAAAACATTTTCCAAATTAGCCCCAATTAACTCTATTCCTATTACAACAAAACAGATGGACAAACCTGTTAACTTAACTTTTGTTACAAAAAAACAGGATGCATTTATTAAAAGTATAGAACCGGAAAATGCTTGGGTTGTAAAAAAATCAGAGGCGGATATAACCGTATTCTCTCCAATATGTCCTCATCTCGGTTGTCGATATTCGTGGCATCCGGAACAAAAATTATTTATATGTCCTTGTCACAACAGTATATTTACTATTGACGGAAAATGGGTTTCAGGTCCTGCACTCAGAGGATTAGATACATTACCAATAAAGAAAAAAGATGGAATATTATATGTGCTTTGGGAAAGATTTAAATTAGGAATTGCTCAAAAAATAGTGATAGGAGATTAAAATGGCGTCAAAAATTTGGCATTGGTTAAACGAAAGAATCCCTCTGGAAATGATGCTACAGGTAGGTTTAGATGAAGAAATACCAGGGGGTGCAAGCTTTTTCTTTACACTTGGGAGTACAACTTTATTCGTTTTTGGTCTTCAAATACTTACAGGGGTTTGGCAATTATTTTATTACGTTCCCACAGTAGATCATGCATACGCAAGTTTAAATTTTTTACGCTTATCGGTTCCTTACGGTTGGTTGATCCATGGGCTTCATTATTGGGGCGCTAACGTTATGGTTGTTTTGATTGGATTACACATGTTAAGAGTTTTTATCTGGGGAGCCTATAAAAAACCCCGTGAATTTACTTGGCTAATTGGTGTTTTTTTATTGCTATTAGCAGTTGGTTTAGTTTTTACCGGTGCTGCTTTACCTTGGGACGAACGAGGCTATTGGGCAGCTGAGGTTGGAACAAGTATTGCCGGCACAGTACCTTTTATAGGAGGTATGCTTATACAGTTATTACGCGGCGGCGAAATTATGGGACAGTTAGCCCTTTCCAGGTTTTTTGTTTTACATACGGCTATTATTCCCGGCATTGCAATAATACTTATTGCAGTGCATCTAACTGCCTTTAGAAATTTTGGAAGTGTCGGACCCTGGTCAAATAAGAAAAGAAAAGCTTCAGGTGCTTTTTGGCCTGACCAGGTTGCCTTAGATATTATTGTAGCAGCTTTAATCTTATTATTATTAGTTGCTCTTTCGGTTTATTCTCCACCTCCTTTTACGGGTCCGGCTGATCCTTTAGATACTTCTTTTGCACCAAAACCGGAGTGGAATTTCTTATTTTTATATCAAACATTAAAGTATTTTACCGGTTCATTAGAAATTATCGGTACAGTTGGAATTCCGACTTTAATTATTTTATTACTTGTATTTGTTCCTTTTTTTGACCGCAAGAAAGAGCGTAATCCCTTGAAACGACCTATGATGATGGCAGGTGGTTTTGTTTTTGTCTCTTTTATATTAATATTAACAATAATCGGATATAACAGCAAACCGGCAGGAAGTCAAAGTCCGAAAAAGATTGTTAAGGCAAAGGTGATAAAACTATCACCCTCAGCGTTAAAAGGTCAAAAAATATATCAAACTTATGCTTGTTTCAGTTGTCATAAAATGAGTGGTAAAGGCGGAAAATTAGGACCCGATTTAACTAATGAATCTCAAAAAGGACGTTCGAGAGAGTGGATTATTACACAAATTACAAATCCAAAAAAGCATTTCCCAAAATCTATTATGCCTCCATTTACCATGTTAAGTAATAAGCAGTTGAATAACCTTACGGATTTTATTTTAAGTCCCCATCCACAAACCATATCAGCTTCGGTTAATACAACTACATCTCTTTCAAATTCTTCGTCTAATAATACTGCTAAAAGCAATTTGAAAGGACAATCTCAAATTAAAAAGCCTGCTTTAGCTTCGAACGATACAAACAAAACAATTGAAAAAGAAAAAAAATTAGGTCCTCCCGGAGCAGCAGCAGATATTATTGGAAACGTAGAACATGGAGCTTTATTATTTAAACGCGATTGTGAATCGTGCCACGGTGTAAACGGAAAAGGCGGCATTCCTAACCCCGGTTCTTTAACGGGAAAAATTCCACGTCTTAATCCAATCACTAAAAAATTATATAATAAAAATCCCCAAACATTTGCCGAAAATATAGATAGAATTATTCAGCACGGTTCAATACCCGCCGGTACAAATCCGGCTTTAAAAATGTTCGATTACGGTGATTCCCGTTCTTTAACTCAACAGGAAATAGCGCATTTAGAAGCGTTTATACTTAATTTAAATGGAGTTAATCGTGCACAAATAGAAACATCTACTTCTACTCCTCATCAGTTTTTCATAATTACAATTGGGGTGTTTTTAGGAGCAGGTATAATTCTAATTATAGCCGGTTTTTATGTGAAGAAAAAAAAGAATAAATAAATTGATGCGCCGTAGAAAATTATATTTTAATCTGCGGCGCTTTTCATTAAAATAATTTACCTCGCTATTTTCCGGAAACCGCTTCGGATTAAAAATACTTAAATACAAATAGCACGCTGATTTTATAAGATCATTTATGATTAATTATGAATGAAGATAAAAACTATTAATATTGAAGTTGGATTATTGATGAATTTTGGCAAGAAACCACAATTTAAATGAAAGGTTTTAAAAAAATAGCTGCGATTATCATAATTAATCGTCATAAATCTGCGTGCTATTTCTTTAAATTAATTATCCGTTATTCATTATATTTAAGTATTAATTTACGGGTAAGAATAGATTTGCATCATAGTAACAGAGGAAAACATGCGTTTAAAATTAATATCAATTATTTTTATTTTTGTCAGCTCAATTATTTCTGCACAAACAAATCAAATTCACCACAATCTGTATGTAAAAATTATACCTTCACAATCTTATCTTTCGGTAACCGATGAAATAACAATTCCCTCTGCATCGGCTGAAAAAGAAATTAAATTTACGCTTCATCATGCACTTTCGGTAAAGGTTTTTTCTAAAGGAGTTCAATTAAAAAAGATAAAAGAAAACGTAACATCCCGCGATGTCGGTATGGATCAAGAAAACGATGAACCAAATTCCGAGCTGCTTAATGAATATTTGCTAAAGTTTAAAAATAAAGTACATGGTTCAATTAAAATAAAATTAAAGTATAGTGGAAAAATTCTTTCTCCGACAAAACAAAGTTCCGAAAATTATGCCCGCGGTTTTAGTGAGTCGCCGGGTATTATTTCAAAAAAAGGAGTTTACTTAGCGGGGTCAACTTATTGGGTACCTTATTTTGGCAACGGGTTGGTTACATTTAATTTAACTACAGCATTACCACTTGAATGGAAAAGTGTAAGTCAGGGAAAAAGAGTTGACAAATATGATAAAGATAACGTTCATTTCGACAAATGGACAATGCCTTATCCTCAAGAAGAGATATTTTTAATTGCTGCAAAATTTACGGAATATGATTATCCGGTAGGCCCGGTATCGGCAATGGCATTTTTAAGAACACCGGATGAAAATTTAGCAAATAAATATTTGCAAACAACAGCTCAATATTTGGAAATGTACCGGAAATTAATAGGTCCTTATCCATATTCTAAGTTTGCATTGGTCGAAAATTTTTGGGAAACCGGTTACGGAATGCCTTCGTTTACTTTACTCGGCGAAAAAATAATCCGTTTTCCATTTATACTTCATTCTTCATATCCCCACGAACTGCTGCATAATTGGTGGGGCAACAGTGTTTATGTCAATTTCAAATATGGTAACTGGTGCGAAGGCATAACGGCTTATATGGCAGATCATTTGATTAAGGAACAAAGGGGACAGGGTGCTGTTTATCGCAGGAATACTTTACAAAAATATACCGATTATGTAAATAATAAAAATGATTTTCCACTTAGCAAATTTATTTCCCGTTATAATCCTTCAAGCGAAGCAATCGGTTACGGTAAAGCGCTAATGATGTGGAATATGCTCCGTACAATTGTAGGAGATAAAATATTTAAAAAAGGATTTCAAACTTTCTATCGAAAATTTAAATTCAAACGTGCTTCATTTTATGATATTCGAGATGTATTTGAAGAAGTAACGGGAAAAAATTTTCATCAGTTTTTTAATCAATGGGTAAAACGTAAAGGGGCACCTGAATTAAAGCTTAGCAATGTGAAGCTTATAAACAAAAGCAATAACTACAAAATAAGTTTCAAACTTTCACAAATACAAAAAGAAAAGCCGTTTGTTCTCTACGTTCCAATTGTAATTTTTACTTCAAAAAAAGCAGAGAAACGATTTGTTAAAATGAATATGAGAACACAGAGTTTTGATTTTGATATTAAAAATCGTCCGGTAAAATTGGAAATTGATCCGCAGTTTAATCTTTTCCGGAGATTGGATTATAGAGAAATTCCTCCGGCATTATCAAAGGTTTTCGGAGCTGAAAAAGCACTGATTATTCTGCCGTCAAAAGCTTCTTCCAAAAGTTTATCCATATACAAAAAATTAGCAAACGAGTGGGTTAAAGAAAAACCGGAAAAACTTGAGATCGTAATGGATAATTCAATAAAATCAATCCCTCAGAATAAATCCGCTTGGATTTTCGGTTGGGAAAACACCTTTAGAAATGTTATTAAAAGCGGCATAAAAAACTACAATACCGGAATTGGTAATTCGAAAGTCCGGCTCGGTTCAAAAATAATTCCGGAAAAAAATCATAGTTTTATTATAACCGTACGACACCCAAAAAATAAGAACGAAGCGGTTGCCTGGTTAACTATCGATAATGTTAATGCAGTTTCGGGACTAATCAGGAAATTACCACATTACAGTAAATACAGCTATCTTGCTTTTGAAGGAGAAGACCCCACAAACGTTGCAAAAGGTCAATGGCGTACTGTAAATTCACCTTTATCGGCTTGGATAGGGAAATCATCCAAAATCGCTCTTCCAAAATTGAAATCGAGAAAAGCATTGGTTATGCCGACTCCGGTTTTCTCAGCAAAAAAATGCTTGAACATGTAAAGTTTCTTGCATCTAAAAATTTAAAAGGACGGGGTTTAGGTACTCCTGAGCTTAACAAGGCTGCAGATTATATTAAAACCAATTTGAAAGAGCAGGATTAAAACCTGGCGGTGATAACGGAACTTATTTTGAAAACTGGAGTGCAGAAATACTAAGGAAAAAATTTAAATTAAAAAATATTATCGGATTTATTCCGGGAAAGAAAAAAACTTTTGCAAAACAATCTGTTGTAATTTCAGCTCATTACGATCATCTTGGTTTAGGCTGGCCCGATGTTCGCAAAGGTGACGAAGGAAAAATTCATCCGGGCGCCAATGATAATGCCAGCGGAGTTTCGATTCTAATTGAACTTGTAAAAAATTTAGCTAATTCCGGAACCCCCGATAGAACTATCGTATTCGTTGCTTTTGCCGGCGAAGAAGAAGGATTGGTGGGAAGTAAATATTATGCTGCACATTATATTATTTATTCTAAACAGATTCACTTTTAAAGAGTAATGATTATATGAAAAAATTTAACGGTTCGGCTGTTAAAAAGCTAAAGCATTTAATTGTTTTTTTGGCAATTTTTATTTCTATCAATTGTATTTTAAATAGGCTATTTACTTCATACAATACGGGGATTATTCAAAGTGCATTTGGCGGTTTGATTTTTTGGTTTTTGTGGGAAATTTGTATTTGTCCACGATTTTTAACTAAGAAAAAAGTTTAAATAATCAATAAGAATTTTTATTGATTTGTTTATAAAAAAATTCTCAGTAAAATTACTGAGAATTTTTTCTAAGTAGCGGGGACAGGACTTGAACCTGCAACCTCCGGGTTATGAGCCCGACGAGCTACCAATTGCTCTACCCCGCGATGTAATATCCAATTTTTATTGGATTTAATTCTTAAAATTTAGCTTATAAATATATTTCTAAATTTGTATAATGTCAAATTCAGTAAATTATAACAGTGATTCAGGGATTAGTTATTCATAGTGTGGTAAAGGCAGTAATATCGGGCTAAAAACAGCATATCCATTGTCAAGCTCTTTATAGGCTTAAGTTTTATTGCTCTCTATTATTTATTCATTATTTCTATTAAATTCTTTATGTTGTTTCCATTTTTTGGATTAGTTCCATCTGCTGCCGCGGATTAGTCCTTTTTGTTTCCCCCCCCCTTTTTTTTTCTAAGCTTTACTCTAATCTGATTTGACTTCTTTTATTGAACAATGCTTGTATGTACTCTCGGTCAACTGTTCTATATTTTAGAAAAGCCAATAGTTCTGTCCATAAGTATTTAATCGTGATTTTCTTTTTAAGATAACTTTTTAGTTTTTGCCCCAACTCTATCAGCTGATTTATCATATGGGCTATCTGTAATGATTGATAATAATTTTTTGTCGCATTTAGACTGACTTCCGAAAATAAATGCTCTAAATTATAACCTCCATTTTTCTGTTGATTGAACCCTTCATTCTCTATTTTCCAACGTAAACGTCCGGACTGATTGATTTGTTGTGCATTGTTTTCGCTAATCTTAAAACTACTTACATATACAAATTTCTTGGTTGTAGTTCCTTCCCCGGTCAATGTTATTTCTTTTGTTTCTATCCAATGTAGTTTCGTTCCTTTATAATCAATTTCATTTATCCATCGATGGCTTGTTTTAATTTCCTTTTTTTTGCCCTTTTTTAATTAACTGGAAAATTATTTTTTATTACACCTCTAGTGTGTTGTTTTTTAACGTTTTATATTTGACTCTGAATCGCTGATAATATAAGACACGAATTGCACAAATGTTTTATTCACTGTCGCCGTCAACCACTTTGTGGCAGAAATGAGTTTAAATATATCATCTCCTAAGTTTCTCAATTGAATACATTGATTACTTTAAAGAGAAAAAAGCAAAAAAAATTCTATTTATTCCGATTATTCGTACCAAGAAACTATTTCATAACGTTGAGTAGCCGGGAAATACGGCGGTGTTTCGAGCATAAGTCTTTGATCATATTTTATGTTTTCATGATAACCGTGAATTATGTTTCCGCTTCCATCAACTTTTCCCGTAACTTGAGCTTGATATTCTATGAGTCCGCCAATAATATATATTGTTCCGGAAGCAGGTATCGAGCTTATGTTTTCAACACTTAATCCTCCTTTATAATTGAAAATTGAAGCATCAATATGTATGTCGTTTCTATTATCCGCATTATCTTCTATAATAGTTTCATTGGCGGCAACCAATCCGAGAAGGTCTTTAGAATTAGGGTCTTTTAAGGGATTAGTTTTATAAACGATATCATTTTCAAGATAAATATTTCCATTTGCATTACCGGAACTAAGTCCGGCTCCTATTGTATATTTACCGTTGACAGTGCCGGAAACATACAAATTTCCTTTTTCTACAAAAATAACACCGTTTGGTGCCAAGGTTTTACCGGATACGGTTTTTGAGGTACTCCATGTACTTGAGCTTGTTAATTTAGTTTGATAGGTAATAGTTCCATCGGCGTTAAATTGTAATTTAGCATCTAAGGGTCTGCCGGAAACCGAATCTTTGAAAACATATCCTCCCGTGTGAGCAACATTAATCATTTTACTCATGTCGAGATTATACGGTACATCAACGCCGCTTTGGAATCCGCCGATAAATTTAGGGTCTTTAGGATACAACATTTTCAATCCTTTTTTTGCAGTAGTTTTTCCAAGAAAAACCGGACTGCCTTTTGTTATTAATTGTCCTTGTGTATGGAAAGGACCCGATAGCGTATCGCCGGTATAAAAGAAAGTTTCGCCGGGAAAAATATTCATATAATATCCAAATTTAGAAAAACTGCTCGGCTTCAAAATTATTTTCACAACGGCAGTATCTATGTTGTAAATTCCCGTAGCCAAAATTTCTTTTTCTCCTAAAGATAGTGTTTGTACCGTAACACTATATTTACCATCTTGAAACGGAATATTTGAATAACCTGCATTCCAATTCTGATCTAAAAATAATTTATTTGCAGCAAAGTTTGCAGCGCTTACTGCAATATTATGTGCAACTGTTTGTTCAAAATATTCGGATGAATTATTTACGGATCTAATAGTAATGCCATTAAAATTGTGTCCCATCACTAAAAAAATAGCGCTAAAACCAATCACTAAAAATAAAGATGCTTTGCCTCCCATTTTTCACCTCACCTATTACGTAAATTTCTAGCCGCCAATCTAATTTGGCGCCAAAAAGCTGTAGAATAATTGTTATCGTAAGCAGATGAATTTTCTACAGTTATGTTAATTTCAATTGTATAAATTTCTCCCGGCTGAGTTATGGGGAAATTTAACTTTTTACCGAGTGCATCAAAATAAATTAAATTAAATTGCACAATGCCGAGATTGGCACTTCGGGGCGTTTCATTATTAACTACTCTGTAAAGCAGCCGGTCGTTGGGATTTGGAGTATTGCTTAACTCACTTTTTGGACCCAAATAATAATACAATGTATCAACATTACCATCGTTATTAATATCGGTTTCAAATTTTATTGCATTTGAATCGGCCATTATAATTGCTTTTGATGGATCCGGTATTTTTTCCCAATCAGCGCAGTAGCCTATTTTTCTAAAATCGTATTCCAATAATTGAACTACGGATACCAAATTTTCTTGTACTGTAAGATCACTGTTATAAACATAAGTGTTCTCTACAGCCGAATCATCCAAACGCCATAAAATTAAGAGTAATAATCCCCCTACAATTGTAGCTCCCAATACATCTATTAATGAACTAAATCCCATAATTAGCCTCTATCTGAAATACCAATAACTAAAAACCGAAGATAATTTAACGGTATCGGTCATTGAAGGACTCGTAACAAAAACAGTAATTTTTTTATTCCAGGTAATAATGTTTGATGCTATATCCGGATTTGTATCGGTAACATATTCTACTTCGCATCTAATTTTAAATACTGCCGACGGCATAGTAGAATCGATTTTTGTAAAATTATTATAATCGTCGAAATCGTTAAAATTAGGGTAAGTTTCACCTGCTTCCGGTCCGAGCTGATTAACAGGCGTTAATGAAGATAATGAACTTACAGAATTATTGACAGTAGAATCATCAAAAGCCTTTCCATGTGCCTCTTCAATGACCGATGTCCCGATTGAAACTGCAAGTATGTCAAATTTACTATTGTATAAAATTGTATTGGTATTTAAAAATCCGTTATCCACTCTTAATATTACAAGCGAAAGAAGAATCATCGCTCCAACTGTCAGTAACATTTGTCCTGTATTCATTTTTATTATCTGCTTTAATTATTCTTAACAACTCACGTAAAACAAAAAGTGTGCTAAAAATAAAATTAAAATAGAGATAGTAATACAGAGTTTTTATACGGAATGTTGCAAAAATCGGTAAAATCTACAGGTATTTTTTGGGTAATTAAGATGTTAATTAAATCTATAAATGGTATTTATAATTTACTTCTTTAATTTAAATGGCAAACTAATTAAATATTTTATTTTGCAGAACCTTATATTTAATCCGGCAGTTGTTGGTAAATCTTGTTATTGAAAATCAGAAATATGAATAGATTAAACCATATTAAAAAATTGTGCTGCCTATACTTCTACCTCCGTCAACATGAATTATTTGACCCGTAATAAAATCACTTTCGTCTGAAAGTAAAAATGAAACTACATTTGCTATATCTTCAGGCTTGCCGATTTTTTTTGTCGGTTGTGCATCAATTAAATTTTGCAGGACTTTTTCAGGCAATTTTTGAGTTAATGGGGTGTCTATTAATCCCGGGGCAACCGCATTAACATTTACATTATATTTACCAAGCTCTAATGCCAAAACGCGTGTTAATCCGACAATACCTGCTTTTGAAGCGGTATAGTTAGACTGTCCCCTGTTATTACCGAGCCATGCCCGTGATGATATATTTACAATCCTTCCGCTGTTTTGCTCTCTCATAACTTTCGCTGTTTCTTTACACATTATCCAGGTGCCTTTCAAATTAACATCAATCACTTTGTCCATGTCTTCCTTCGGCATTTTCCAAATTACATTATCTCGTATTATACCCGCATTATTTACAACTGCATTTATAATTTCCCGTTCGGATTTAACCTTTGAAAAAAGAGATTCTACATCTTCTTGCTTACTTATATCACATTTTATAAAAAGGAATTTACCGCTGCCTAACTCATCAATTAGAGCTTTTTCATTTTCTAAATTTATATCTGCTATTACTGCAAAAAATCCATCTTCAATTAATCTTTTTGTAATTGCTTTACCGATACCTTGAGCACCGCCTGATATTATAGCTGTTTTATTTCTCATAACATTTTAACCATTTTTACCTTACTTTAAATTTAATAATTATATAAATTAAACCAAACATTAAAAAAATTAAGTTTATTATTATTTGGATTTCAGACTAAAAAATCTTATAATTAAGTGTATTTATGTTTCGTATTGGTTTTAATTTAATATTTATAATTATTTAAATTGGTATGGGAACGCTAAAACAAACGATAGATAAATGTAAAGAGTTATCTTTTGATCTTAATTTTACTGAAGCAAAAAACTGGAGAGCTAAAAATAACAACCGGGTTCTAATCGGTTATATGCCGGTTTATTTCCCGAGAGAAATTGTTCACGCTTCAAATGGTTTGGCAGTTGGTATTCTCGGTGCCGGTGACAGAAAAAGAATCGTTAAAGGAGACGCGTATTACCAATCTTATATCTGCAGAATACCGAGAGGAATAATTGAATTAGCATTAGATAAGCATTTTGATACATTCGACGGTTTTGTATTCCCATCTATTTGTGATGTTATCAGAAACCTTTCGGGAATGTTTCAATTACTTGATGTTGGAAATTTTGTTAGTTATTTAGATTATCCTCAGAATTTTAACCCTAATATTGGGGGAGAATTTTATAAAAACGAAATCAAACATATCCTATCTAACATAAGCAAAATTAATAACTCGGAATTAACTGCCGGAAAATTAAACCGGTCAATTTTACTCTATAATAAAAACAGAAGATTAATTAATTTAATTTATGATATACGACAGAAATTTCCCTGGCGTTTAACCGCCGAAGAACTTTATTATGTTATAAGGGCAGGTATGGTAATTCCCGTTGAAGATCATAATATAATTTTAGAACAAGTTTATGATTTTATACAGGAAAATATCGGTGAACCGATGGACAAAATTAGAGTTATTGTCTCCGGCTCATTTTGTGAACAACCGCCAATCAGCCTTTTAAAAACTATTGAACATGCAGGGTGCTATGTTGTTGATGATGATTTCTTAATTGGTTCAAGATGGATTGAAGGAGATGTAGAAGAAAACACGGATGATCCAATAGAAGCATTGGTAAATGCGTTTCTAACCAAAAGCACTTTCTCATCTTCCGTATATGACGTTTACAACCCAAAAGAAAAAAGGTTAATTGATCTTTACAAAAAACGAAAAGCCGATGGAATTATTTTTGCAGCTGCAAGTTTTTGTGACCCGGCATTATTAGATAGACCTGTTTTACAAAGTGCATGCGAAAAAAATAATATAAGATATATAAGTTTTAAATACAGTGAAAACGCCGGACAATTTAAAAACATAAAAGAACAGGTCGGGGCTTTTTCCGATTCGATAAAACTTTGGGACGAGGAATTAATAGAAAATTAATTATAAGAACTATGAATAATAATACTAACGGCGAAAAGATTGTAAAGAAAGAAAAAAGTATGGTCATCCAAAAAGAGATGATTAGCAAACTCTTTAAAGATTTAAGCACCGCAAAAGAAACCGGGGAAAAAGTTGTTTATACATTTGTCCCGGGCAACTTATCTGAATTAATCCACGCTTTTGATATGCTTCCTGTATATCCTGAGATAAATGCATTGCAATCGGGAATGAGAAAAAAATCCGGTGGTTATATCAAAGAAGCAGAAAATTTCGGTTATTCCGAAGATGTTTGCACCTATGTAAAGTGTGATATCGGAATGATGCTGAAAGGTAATATTGGCCCAACCGGGAAAAAAATTCCACCGCCCGATCTTCTTCTGTTAAGTTATACAGGGTGTTTTACATTTATGAAATGGTTTGAAAGTCTTGAAGACCTGTACCCTGGTGTAGAAATTGCAATGCTGCATACACCTTATCAAAAAGACGGAAAAATCACAAAAGAAATGACTGATTACATGGTAAAACAGCTAAAAGATGAAGTAATACCCAAAATGGAAAAAGTATCGGGGAAAAAATATGATGAAACAAAACTGAAAAGCATTCTTGAAAACTCTGTAAAAGCGGAAGAACTTATTGTTAAAATTTTTGATACTCCTAAAAACGTTCCTACACCTATTGATGCTTATTTTGCGGGAGTATATTATATAGGACCAATTAACATCGGATTTAGAGGTACACCCGAAGCAGTAGTGTATTATGAAGAATTATATAAAGAAATTAAAGAAAGGATAAAATTGGGATTGGGGCCGATTACACCCGAAGGTGAATTGGAAGGAGAACAATACCGCCTGGTAGTTGAAGGACCTCCAAATTGGACAAGCTTTCGTGAGTTCTGGAAATTATTTTATGATTTAGGTGCTGTAATTGTCGCATCAAGTTATACTAAAGTAGGTGGAATGTACGACATGGGGTTTAGGCATAATCCTGAAAAACCGCTTGAAAGTTTGGCCGAATATTGTATGAATTGTTACACAAACTTAAATTTAACTCAAAGAGTAGATTTGCTTGAAAAATGTATTACCGATTACCATGCAGACGGATTTCTAATTAATTCAATTAAAAGCTGTAACTCTTTTTCTGCAGGACAATTATTGATGATGAGAAAAATCGAAGAAAAACTGGAAATTCCCATTGGATTTATTGAATCGGATTTAGTAGATCCAAGATATTTTTCGTATGCAAATATTAAAAACAGATTGGAGTCATTTTTTCAAATGTTAGAGCAGCGTAAAATGATTAATGTTAATTAAAAATTGAATGATG
Organism: uncultured Melioribacteraceae bacterium; assembly: GCA_964640985.1. GTDB lineage: Bacteria > Bacteroidota > Ignavibacteria > Ignavibacteriales > Melioribacteraceae > CAZXJG01. The sequence continues at coordinate 28,010 of CAZXJG010000021.1, forward strand.
TATATTATCTTCAGCAATATTTTAATTTCTTATGTTAAGAGATTAAAGTGAGATAATATTTTGCAGTTCTTAGGATAAAATTGACCTAATTTCTAATTGGTCTAATTACCTAAAAAATGAACAATATCCAAAACAAACAATCAAGAACTGCACGCACAGGACTTCAATAAATAGTTTGTGCACAGAATCTTGAGATTTTACTGGTTATTGTTGATTTTTATTTGATTAGAAATTAGAATAATTAGGTTAATTAGAAATTTGAAATAATGCATTAGTTTCTGTATATCGGTAGGGTGTAGCATAATTTCTCGATTTGCGGTTTACCGTGCTAGGAATGTATGGTATTAACAACTAAATTTTTGTTTTTTATAAAAGATTTTAGAGTAAAACATAGTTAAATAATTGAGCTAATTGACCTAAAAAATGACCAATATAACAGATAACAAGAAATGGGATTTAGAAGAAAGAACGGCAAAATTTGGAGAAGATATAATTTTATTCTGCAGAAAAATACCAAAAGATC
>CAZXJG010000022.1:0-28469 GCA_964640985.1 uncultured Melioribacteraceae bacterium
GAAGCTCATTAAGTCGCTACTATCTTGATCTTTCTGTTCATTATATTTAGTGATAAAAAATTGCATTTCCATCTCTTCTGTCAGGTAAACTAAATATCTCAAAAACTGTCTTAGTAAGGAAGGATGCATATGGTTTTCAGGTTCTTCAAATAAAATAATTAATTTCCGGTTAAGAAATATTGGTTTTGTTTTTCAGGCATATAACCTTATCCCTGTGCTTACGGCAAGGGAAAATGTTGAATTCATTATGGAGCTTCAAGGTATTCCGAAACAAAAACGGGAAGAACGTGTAGTGCATCTTTTAGAGCAAGTGGGATTGAAAGAGAGAATGAATAACCGTCCGGGAGAACTTTCAGGCGGGCAGCAGCAGCGTGTTGCCGTTGCACGTGCACTTGCTTCGAAACCAAAGTTCGTTTTAGCGGATGAACCCACTGCTAATCTCGATTCTACTTCAACGGGCAACTTGCTCGATATTATGCTTATGTTAAATGAGTCGGAGAACACAACTTTTATTTTCGCAACACACGATTCCCGTGTGATGAAAAGAGCACGTAGATTAATTACATTAGATGACGGAAAAGTTATTGATGATATTTAGCAATTAGCTGAAGGAATTTCTTCTCGGAAAAATTGTAAATAGTAAAATATATTTTGACATAAAAACATTATTGGAAATAATATCTAATCAATTTTTTAATTAATTCTTTCCCCTTTTCACGGGGAAAAGGACGGTTTAACGAGCAATACTATAAAATTATTAATAAATGAAAAAATTATCATTGATATTTCTTTTTATACTTTTAGCATTTGGTAAAATAAATGCGCAAAGTGATTATAATTTTACCGGCTATCTTGAAAATTTGCAGACGGTTTGGATCCCTAAAAATAGTAAGCAGTGGATAATGATGAACTCGGTAACAAACCGCTTTGATTTTGCGTGGTATCCTAACACCGATTTTACCATGAATGTAAGCATGCGTAATATTTTTGATTATGGGCAATACTTTCAAGTTGTTCCCGGTTATGCAAGTTTTATTACTTATGACAATGGTTTTATGAATTTAACGAAAAAAATAGCTTCGAATATTTCTTATGTGTTTTACACGAATATAGATAGACTTAATCTCCTTTATTCAAGGGGTAATTTTGAGCTGCAGCTTGGAAGACAGCGAATTAATTTGGGGTTAAACACTGTTTGGACGCCGAATGATATTTTTAATTCATCTTCCTACTTAAATTTTGACTATGTTGAAAAACCCGGAAGCGATGCAATTAGATTGCAGTATTATACCGGAGTTGCTTCATCGGTTGAATTTGCTTATAAATTAAATCGTAATAAGCAAGTAACGGCAGCAGGAATAATTAAATTAAATAAATGGGATTATGATTTTCAGCTACTTGGCGGAATGATGAAGAATGATTATGTACTTGGCGGCGGCTGGTCAGGACAAATAGGCGGTGCCGGTTTTTCGGGGGAAATGACTTATTTCAGAAATAAAAAAAAGTTTGTCGATACCAATGGTGTTTTTGTAGCTGCAATTAGCGGTAATTATACGTTCTCGAACAGTTTGTTTGTTCAAGCCGAATTTCTTTATAACAGTGCCGGAAAAGTTGGAAAAGCAGGCGGGCTGAATAATTTATTCAGCAGAACTTATTCTGCTAAAAATCTTTCACCTGCAAGATATTCGGTTTTTGGAGAAGTTTCCTATCCTATCACTCCTCTCTTCAGAGCAGATATTTCCGCAATTTTCAATCCCGGCGATCATTCTTTTTACATTGGTCCTTATGTTAATATTTCTCTAACCGAAGATATTTATTTACTTATTACCGGTCAATTTTTTGTCGGCGATAATAATTCGGAATGGGGTAACTACGGACAGTTTTATTATTTAAGATTAAAATGGAACTTTTGATTTACACAAATCGGAAATAATGGGATATAAATTTCTTGAACGGGGTTTTTCCAAAGAAAAAGTGAGGTCGCTATTTTACATTAACCGTAACGGATTTTAATACTGAAGCTCCAAAATAACCATAAGCATGATCAATGCCTGAGCTGGGAATACTTTTAATCAACCTTGAAAATCCACCTTCTTTGAAGGTGGTCATGTTCATTTTGCTATGCCTGTATTTGTTGACATAAATTGAATGATGAATATCGATTAACGAACAATGATTTACGATGTAACTCGAAAACATCGAAAGTCTAAAATCGTTAATCGGTGTTCGATATTCAAAAAGCAGAGAACTCTCAAAAGTCCCATAGAGGGCAAACCAAAGCCACCTTCTTAGAAGGTGGATATTTAATAGTACAAACAAGTTACCCGAACTTGAGTTCCGAAGAAAAGATTGTACACTACTTCCGTCAAAATTCCCGCCGGGAAAGTTTCAATTATAGTTGAAATATTTCTTTAATCTATTAAAAGTTTCAATTATATTTGAAAGTATTAAAATCCAAAATTCGAGATGGTAATGAAAAATATTATTAAAAGAAGATATTATCTAAAGAAAATTGAACCCTTTATAGACAAGGATATTATTAAAATAATTATCGGACAACGACGTGTAGGCAAAAGTTATTTGCTTCTTCAGATTGCCGATAAAATCAAAAATACAGATTCAAAATCCAATATTGTTTTTATTGACAAAGAGAAATTTGAGTTTGACGAAATCAAAAATTACAAAGAACTGGTAAATTTTGTTGAACAGCGATTAAAGAAAAGCAAAAGGAATTATATTTTTATTGACGAAGTTCAGGAAATAGATGAATTTGAACGTGCATTGCGACATTTTATTTCAAAGAAGAATGTAGATGTTTATTGCAGCGGAAGTAATTCGAAAATATTTTCAGGGGAAATTGCAACGTTTTTAAGCGGTCGTTATATCGAAATAAAAGTATTTTCTCTTTCATTTCGGGAGTATCTGGATTTTAATAATTTGTCTATTTCTCAAGAAAGTCTGGGAAAATATATCAGATACGGGGGAATGCCGTTTTTGAGAAATTTAAGTGTTCAAGAAAGCGTTGTTTATGAATATTTAAGAAATATTTATTCGGCTATTATTTACAAAGATATTATTAGGCGCTATAAAGTAAGAAACATTAACTTCCTTGAAAATCTTGTGAATTTTACTGCCGATAATGTAGGAAACGTTTTATCGTCAAAAAAAATTAGTGACTATTTGAAATCGCAAAATCTAAATATTTCGCCTCAAATTGTTTTAACGTATTTGAAATATCTTCAAAGCGCATTTTTGATTTTCAAAGTAAAGCGCGCTGATGTAACGAGAAAAAAGATTTTTGAAATTGGTGAAAAATATTATTTCGAAGATTGGGGGATACGAAATGCAATATTAGGTTATAAGCAAACCGATATTAATAAAATTTTGGAAAATCTAATTTTTACTCATCTTAAAATGTTAGGGTTTCAAGTTTTTGTCGGGAAATTGGGGAATAAAGAAATTGATTTTGTTTGTCAAAGAGAAGGGGAAAGGATCTATATTCAGGTTGCATATTTAATTCCCGATGAAAAAGTAAAGGAACGAGAATTTGGAAATTTATTATTAATAAAGGATAATTGGAGGAAAATCGTTGTTTCTTTGGATCCGTTCCCAATCGGGCTTTACAAGGGGATTGAGCATATTTATTTAAGCGAATTTTTATTGAATTTTCGATAAAACACAGATTTGGCGGATGGCTTGTTTCCCGTTTACATGAGAGATTTTACACTACCGAATTTATTTTGTAAAAATTAATTTAGATAAAAGGTAAGGTTGATTTACAGCAATTCAGAGCCAAAATTAAAATTACCGAAAACAACACTTTACGAGTATAATAAAAAATATTCTCCCAATTAAATTTGTATAAATTATTGTAGAACAGATTACGTCACAGCATATCTACAGCAGTAACGTTGAAAAATGATTAAAATAGCAGCCTTCATCAATTTGGAACTATTATATTTTTTGTAAAGATTGAGTTTCGCAAAGCTTTCTAATCATTGTAATTTTCTATTTAGGGAAGTATAAATAAAGCGGAACTATTTGTACAAATTTAAAATCAGAATGAATTGATTATTAAAAAGTAAGTTAATTTTTACATTTTGACTAATAAATTACGCAGTAATGAGATTTCTGCAAAAATACTTGACAACGCCAAAATAAAAGTATATGTTTGTCTTGCAGTAATAAGGTTTCTGTAAATTATAATGAGGATAATGAAAACAAAACTCAAAAATATTGCAAATATTCAGTCAGGTTACTCTTTCCGATCTAAAATTCAGAAGGATGAGAAGGGGAATGTTCTGGTAATCCAAATGAAAGATTTAACAGATAAATTTAAAGTTAATACTGGCAATTTATATAAAACTGAGATTCAAGACCTGAAAAACCATTATAGAATGCAGAAAAATGATATAATATTTAAAACAAGAGGATTAGGTACAACTGCTTGCATTTTAGGTGAAGAAGTAACGAATACAATTTTAGCAGCTCCACTTTTAAGAATTAGAATTGAATTGAAAGATATCTTACCGGAATATATTTTTTGGTATATCAATCAAACCCCTGCTCAAATTTTCTTTAATAGCAGAGCTAAAGGAACATTTCAAAAAATGATAACCAAACAAGTTTTGGAAGAACTTGAAATAGAAATCCCAAGCCTGGAAAATCAAAAAAAAATAATAGATATTTTACAGTTAGTGCAAAAAGAACAATTATTGCTTAATCAATTGGCAAAAAAGAGAGATGAATATATATCGACAATTTTATTAAATAGCATAAAGGAGCATAATTAATGAGCGATAAAAAAATAAATCAAAGAGATATTAACAACGCCGCTTGGGCTGCGTGTGATACGTTTCGCGGCGTTGTTGATCCTGCACAGTACAAAGATTATATACTTGTTATGCTTTTCTTAAAATATATCTCGGATGTTTGGAAAGATCATTATGAAAAATATAAAATACAGTGTGGCGATGATGAAATTAGAATACGCAGAAAACTTGAAAGGGAAAGATTTGTTCTTCCTGAAATTGAAATAAAAGATCAGAAAACCGGAGAAGTATTAGATAAATTTCTTGCTGATTTTTACAGCTTATATCAAAGAAGAAGCGAGCCGAATATTGGTGATTTAATAAATATCGTACTAACTGATATTGAAGAAAAAAACAAATCAAAATTAAAAGGTGTATTTCGCAATATTGATTTTAATAGTCCGACAAATTTGGGTGAACCAAAAGACAAAAACCGAAGGTTAAAACTTTTGCTGGAAGATTTTCACAAGCCTGAATTAGATATGAAGCCGAGTAAAGTTTCGGAAGATGTTATTGGTAACACATATATCTATTTAATTGAGCGTTTTGCTTCGGATGCCGGTAAGAAAGCCGGTGAATTCTACACTCCGCATAAGGTTTCCGAATTAGTTGCAAAGTTAGCCCAGCCAAAATCAGGCGATAGAATTTGTGATCCGGCTTGCGGTTCAGGTGGACTTTTAATTGAAGCCGCAAATGAAATTGGCGACCGTAATTTTGCTTTGTTTGGTATGGAAGTAAACGGCAGTACATGGGCACTTGCGAGAATGAATATGTTTCTGCATCAAGCGGACGGAGCAAGGATTGAGTGGTGCAATACTTTAACAAATCCGGCTTTGGTGGAAAATAACAAACTTATGAAGTTCAATATTGTCGTTGCTAATCCCCCTTTCTCCTTAAAGAAGTGGGGCGCCGAAGAAGCGGAAAACGATATTTACAATCGTTTCTGGAGAGGAACGCCGCCTAAGAGCAAAGGTGATTGGGCTTTTATTAGTCATATGGTTGAAGCTGCAATTGAAAGAGAAGGAAGAGTTGCCGTAGTAGTACCGCATGGGGTTTTATTCCGCGGAGGTGCAGAAGGAAGAATACGACAAAAAATGATTGAGGAGAATTTACTCGACGCCGTAGTAAGTTTGCCCGGAAATCTTTTCCCGACTACATCAATACCCGTTGCAATATTAGTGTTCGACAGAAAGCGGGGAAAAGGCGGTTCTGCAGAAAACAAAAAAGATGTGTTATTCATTGATGCAAGCCGTGAATTTATTCAAGGAAAAAACCAGAATGAACTCTCCGAAGAGCATATCAAAAAAATTGTTGATACTTACAAAAAAAGAAAGGTTATTGAAAAATATTCTTATCTCGCAGATGTAAGTGAAATTAAAGAAAATGAATTCAACCTTAATATCCCAAGATATGTTGATACGTTTGAAGAAGAGAAAGAGATAGATATTGATGAGGTTCAAAAGGAGATTGATGAATTGGAAAAAGAGTTGGCGGAAGTCCGTAAGCAGATGGATATTAAATTAAGCGAAATTTTAAGAGATTAGTTTTTGAAACTTCGAGGTTTGAATATAAAGAATTTTTTAAAAATTTTGAGTTGTAAAATAAAAGTAAATTATGCTGCTAATAGCGATATTAAAAACTTCGAAGGTTTAGTTTGTAATACAACTATAACAATTTAATATGAGATAAGTTAAGTGAATTTAACTCAAATACTGGAAGAAATAAGTTTGGGCGAGGGACTGCATCGTGAGTTTAAGGAAGCGAACTTTAAACTTCCTGCAAATTTTTTTGAAACTGTTTGCGCGTTTCTCAATACTGACGGCGGGATGATTTTACTTGGTGTTAACGATGATGGGAATATTTCGGGTGTGGCGCCTGAGTCTGTAACGAAAATGAAAGCCGATTTAACCAATCTGTCAAACAATCCGCAAAAGATTGATCCGCCGTATCTTTTATTCCCTCACGAATTTGTTATTGAAGGTAAAACCATTATTGCCGCACAAGTTCCGCTCAGTTCTCAACTGCACAAAACGGGCGGCGAAATATTTATGCGCAGCGAAGATGGAGACTACCGCGTTAAAGGAACTCACCAATTAGCCGGAATTATTAATCGAAAGTTAGGATTATTTACCGAACAGAGAACACTTTCTTACTTCGGAATTAATGATTTACGTCCCGAACTATTTGATAAAGCGCGGCGATTGATGCGTTCTTATAATTCACAGCATCCGTGGCTCAACCTTTCCAATGAAGAACTTCTTAAAATCGGAGGCTTTTACGCAGTTAATTTTGAAACCGGTCAATCTTCACTTTCTTTGGCGGCTATCCTTATGTTCGGCAACGACGTTGTTATTCAACAGGCGGTTCCCGCTTATAAAATTGACTGCCTTTTGCGGCGTGAAAATATCGACAGATACGATGACCGTCTAATCATCAGAACAAATCTTATTGACGCTTACGATTTAATGATGGGGTTTGTTCAAAAACATCTTAACGATCCCTTTTATCTTGAAGGAGACCAACGTGTAAGTTTGCGCGATAAAATTTTCCGCGAAGCCGTTTCAAATATCATTTCCCATCGCGAATATACAAGTCCGGCGCCCGCGCGGTTTATTATCTATAAAGACAAAGTTGTTTTGGATAATCCGTCCGTGCAGCATCATTTTGGCGAAATTACTCCGGAAAACTTAAAGCCCTTTTCCAAGAATCCGACAATCTGCAAATTTATGATTCAACTCGGAAGGTTTGACGAACTGGGTTCAGGAGTAACAAACATTTACAAATATCTTCCTCTTTACGCTAACGGCGCAAAACCGGTATTTAAGGAAATGAATTCCGGCTTTGAACTTTTGATTCCCTTAGACGTTACCCAGCAAGTAACCCAGCAAGTAACCCAGCAAGTGACCCAACAAGTTGGAGCTTTGCTAAAGATGATTGACGGTGAAATGACACGGGCGGAGTTGATGGAAACTTTGAAGCTAAAAGATCGGGTTAACTTTCACAGAAAGTATCTGGAACCCGCATTATCATTGGGTTTACTTGAAATGATCATACCTGATAAACCAAAAAGTAAAATGCAAAAGTACCGTTTAACTGAAATAGGAAAAAGCTTTTTGAAAGAAAAGGTAAGTGATGTTGATGAAGTCGTATCTGAAAATACCCTACAAGTAACCCTACAAGTAGCCCAGCAAGTAACCCTACAAGTTAGAGCTTTGCTAAATGTGCTGGAGGGCGAAATGACGCGTGCGGAATTAATGAAATTTTTGAAACTGAAAGACCGTGTTAATTTTCACGAAAAGTACTTGGACCCCGCTTTGACGCTAAATTTAGTTAAACTGACGATTCCTGATAAACCTAATAGCAGGAAACAGAAATATCGGCTGACGGAAAAGGGACAAAAATTAAGGAATTAATTTTATGAATTTTGACACTTGGAAAGAGAAACCAATTGCTGAGTTAGCAAAGGTAATTGTTAGTCCGGTAGATAAAAAATCATATCCTAATGAAAAAAAAGTCTATTTGTGCAATTATATGGATGTGTATTATAATAGATTCATCACAAATGATATAAGATTTATGGAAGCAACGGCAAGTGATTCTGAAATAGGAAAATTTTCATTAAAAAAGGGAGACGTTGTAATTACGAAAGATTCTGAAGATCCAAAAGATATAGCTGTTCCTTCTGTTATTACAGAAAATATTGAGGGTCTAGTATGTGGCTATCATCTAGCAATCTTGCGTCCTAAAAAAGATACTGACAGTTTTTTTCTTGCTTATGCAATTACTCATCCTCGTATAAGATATGATTTCTACAGATATGCTAATGGTATTACTCGTTTTGGGTTGACAAATGATACATATAATAAAGTTAAGATTTTAATTCCTAATATGGTAGAGCAAAAAGCCATAGCATCGCTCCTTTCCGTTTGGGACGAAGCAATCGAAAAAACTAAGCGGTTGATTGAGAAAACAGAGATTTACTTTAATTATTTACGTAACCAACTATTTGCAAATATTATAAACGATAAATCTACTAAAGCATATAGATTAAGTGATGTATGCTCAATCATAAAAGGTCAGCAGTTAAATAAAGCCGATATGAATAAAAATGGTAAATATTATGTATTAAATGGTGGGATTGCTCTTTCAGGTAACACGGATAATTGGAATACAATTGAGAATATAATTTCAATTAGTGAAGGTGGTAATTCTTGCGGATATGTGAATTTTAATAAAGAGAAATTTTGGGCTGGTGGTCATTGCTATGTAGTTGAACAATTATCGGAAATAATAATTATTGATTTTCTTTTTCATTATTTAAAATCCAATCAACAAAAAATTATGAAACTGCGCGTTGGATCAGGTTTGCCAAATATTCAAAAAAAAGATATTGAACGTTTCCCAATTGATGTACCCGATATAATAAAACAAAAACAAATTGCCGAAACATTAAACTTTGCTCAAAAGGAAATAGAACTGCTAAAACTATCAAATGAAAAATATAAAACACAAAAACGCGGTTTAATGCAGAAACTGCTAACTGGTAAATGGCGTATAAAAGTTGAAAAAAATATGAGATTTAAATTATGATAAAAATCGAATCTTTCCAATTCAACGAAAAACAGCTTTCGCAAATTCCGGCTTTGCAAGTCCTTATCAATATGGGCTATAAATATTTACCGCCGGGGAAAACGTTAAAAGAAAGACTCGGAAAAACGAATAACGTTCTGCTCGAAAACGTTCTCAGAGACCGGTTAAAAAAAATTAACAGAATACAGTTTAGAGGGAAAGAGTATCTTTTCAGCGAAGAGAATATTCAGTCGGCAATACAGAAATTGAAAAATATTAAGTACGACGGTTTACAAAGAACCAACGAAGCGGTTTATGATTTGCTCACTTTGGGAACGGCGCTTGAACAAAATATTGAAGGCGATTCCAAGAGCTTCAACTTAAAATATATCGATTGGATAAATTGGGATAGAAATGTCTTTCACGTAACCGCAGAATACAGTGTTGAAAGAACAAGAAGCGCCGAAACCGCAAGACCGGATATAGTTTTATTCGTTAACGGAATTCCGTTTGCCGTAATAGAATGTAAATCTCCGAAAGGTGAAATATCCGAAGCAATTCACCAATCAATTAGAAATCAAAGTGACGAATATATCCCGCGATTGTTTATTTATTCGCAACTGTTGATGGCAATTAATAAAAATGAAGCGCGTTATGCAACTGCCGGTACAATAGAAAAATTTTGGAGTATTTGGAAAGAGCGTAAATATAAAGAAAATGAGATTGCCGAAATTGTTAATAAAAAATTAGATGAAAATGAAAAAAATAATCTGTTTATAGGAGACTTTAGATATTCAAGAGAATTCTTTGATAAACTGGAAAACGAAGGTAACAGATTAGTAACTGAACAGGATAAATCTTTGTATAGTCTTTGCAAACCTGAAAGGCTAATTGAATTGACATACAAATTCATAGTGTTTGACGCAGGAATAAAAAAAATTACAAGATATCAGCAGTACTTTGTAGTAAAAGAAACATTAAAAAGAATCAAACAAATTGACAGTAGGGGTGTACGAAGCGGAGGAATAATATTTCATACACAAGGTTCCGGTAAATCGTTAACAATGGTTATGCTTGCCAGGAATCTTGCCCTTGATAAAACTTTAATTAATCCTAGAATTATATTGGTTACCGATAGAACAGATTTGGATAAGCAGCTCGGCAACACTTTCGCCGCGTGCGGGTTGAATCCTCAAAGAGCCGGTTCGGGAAGGCACTTGCTTGAATTAGTTTCTATTCAAAAAGCAACAATTGTAACAACTCTAATTCATAAATTTGATAAAGCGCTAAATGTTAGAAAATACAGCGAAGAATCTTCGGATGTTTTTATGTTGGTTGATGAAAGTCACCGCACAAATTATAAATCGCTTGCCGCAAGAATGAGACAGATGTTTCCCAATGCTTGTTACATCGGCTTTACAGGTACTCCTTTAATGAAAAAAGAAAAAAACAGTTTTGCCAAATTCGGAGGATTGATTGAACCTCATTATTCCATAAGGGAAGCAGTCGACGACAAGGCTGTTGTTCCTTTACTTTACGAAGGACGCGATGTAACAATTACTCAAAATAAAAGTGCAATTGATCTTTGGTTTGAAAGGCATACAATAGGACTTAGCGATAAGCAAAAAGCCGACTTAAAAAGAAAATATGCGCGAGCCGAAATGCTAAACAAAACCGACAGGGTAATTTATATGAGAGCTTTTGATATAAGCGAGCATTATAGAGCAAATTGGAAAAACACAGGGTTCAAAGCACAATTAGTTGCACCAAGTAAACTATCAGCAATTAAATATCAACAATATCTTGATGAATTCGGTTTTGTCTCTTCCGAGGTTATTATTTCTCCGCCGGATATGCGGGAAGGATACGAAGAAGTTGAAGACGAACCGACCGACGAAGTTATTAAGTTTTGGCAAAAAATGATGAAAAGGTATGGGAACGAAGATGATTATAATAAAAACATTATTAACCAATTTAAATTCGGGGACGATCCGGAAGTACTAATTGTGGTAAGTAAATTACTAACCGGATTTGACGCGCCGCGAAATACAGTACTTTATTTAACAACAAAACTAAGAGAACATAATTTATTGCAGGCAATTGCCAGAGTTAACAGATTATATGAAAATAAAGATTTCGGTTATATAATAGATTATGCAAGCGTGTTGGGGGAATTAGACAAAGTCCTTACATTGTATGATCAATTCAAAGAATTTGATGAAGAAGATTTAATGGGAACAGTAACCTCAATCAATGAAGAGATTAGAAAACTTCCTCAACGTCATTCTGATTTGTGGGATATTTTTAAGCCGGTAAAGAACTTTTACGACGAAGAAGAATACGAAAAATTACTATCCGATCAAGAATTGCGTGATGAATTTTATGATAGATTAACGGCTTACGGCAAAACATTAAGTATTGCTCTTTCATCGGATGATTTTTTATTAAACATTGAAGATGAAAAACTGCGAAGCTATAAAAATGATCTGAGAAAATTTCAAAATATTCGAGCTGCTGTTAAGTATCGTTATGCCGAATCGATTAGTTACAAAGATTTTGAACCGAAAATTAAAAAATTGTTAGATACATATATTCAAGCTAATGATGTAAGGCAATTAAACGAACCGGTAAATATTTTTGACAACAATTTATTCAGCGGCGTTAAAGAAGCTCAAAGCGCTTATAGGGCTCGTTCCGATGCGGCGAAAGCAGATGCTATTGCCCATGCAACAAAAAAAGTGATTGTAGAAAAAATGAATGAGGATCCGGCGTTTTATCTAAAATTTTCAAAACTAATTCAGCAAGCTATTGACGATTGGAATGCAAAACGATTATCCGACCTCGAATATCTTGATACGGTTACTGAGTTAAGAAATAAAGTAGTTACAAAACAACATGATGATGTTCCTCAAAATTTAGAGAACAATGAAGAAGCGATGGCGTTTTACGGTGTTGTTAAATCGATACTTGAAGTTAATAACTTTTCACAAGATAAAGCTGAGAATTTGTCCGCTGAAATATCATTAGCAGTGCAAAACATATTAAAGAAGCGCTACAAGGTTAATTTTTGGGATGATGAAGACGCTAAAAAAGCCGTTATGAACGATATAGATGATTATCTATTTGATGTAATTAAAGGTGAAATGGGAATTGAACTCAGCACAAAACAAATGGATAGTATTATCGATAAAACCTTAACAGTAGCGAGACATAGAATATCAAAATGAATAAACCTAATGATATTATTAGATATGGAAAGAGAATTATCAGTTATTCGATAATCTACACTAATAGAAGAACACTTGAAATTTCTATTCATCCGAATGGTTCGGTTATTGTTACTGCACCAAAAAAAAGCGATCGAAAAAAAATTAATGAAAAGATATTACACAGAGCTAAATGGATAACCAAGCAATTAAAATATTATAGACAATTTGAACCACACACTCCTCAAAAACAATTTCTTAACGGCGAAACTCATTTATATCTTGGGAAGCAATATCGCTTGATGATTAAAATCGGATTAGCGGAAAATGTAAAATTAAAGCATGGCTATTTGGTAATTTCTTTAAGAAATAAAGAAGATAGAAATAGAATAAAAGAATTATTATATAATTGGTATAGTATAAAGGCGTTGGAAAAATTTAATGAATATTTTAATTTATGTTGGAATAATTTTCCCGGGTCCAATAAGGCAAAACCAACATTAAAAATACGGAAAATGGAAAAAAGATGGGGTAGTTTTTCAAAGAAGGGAACGCTTACGCTTAATCTTGAACTCATCAAAGCTCCGAAAGAATCTATTGAGTACGTAATAACACATGAACTTTGTCATACCGTTCATCATAATCATAGTCGTGAGTTTTACAATCTTTTGGATAAAACAATGCCTGATTGGAATAAAAGGAAACACAAATTAGAAATTATAATGGCTTAATAAAAATAGTGGTTAATTAAGGCTAAAGGTAGAAATAAACATTTTTTTGATATAATAATGACCGGTTTGTGAAAATAAAACTGACTAAATTTATTTTAACTCCTTTTCTCAATGTTATAAGTTTCTTAACAAATTATTAATTGCAAAAAAGTTATGTTTCTATTATCTTAAATAGAATTTATATTGTTTAATCTCTTTTTGTAATTGAGAAATATTCAAAAAGGTTGTTCGGAGATGAACTTACTGATACTAATTTTTCAGAAGTTTCTTATATTTAATTTTTAAAAAGTGATAATAAATTAATTTACATAAAACGTGATTAGAGGAGGACTAAATGAAAGGGATGCAGGGAATGCTGAAACAAATTCAGAAAATGCAAGCTGAGATGGAAAAAACACAGGCGGAACTTGCAAATAAGATTGTTAGTGAAGAAAGCGGAGGCGGTATGGTTAAAGCAACTGCTAACGGTAAAAAAGAAATATTATCAATCGAAATTGAATCTGAAATAATAAATAGCGGCGATAAAGAGATGTTAGAAGATCTCGTGGTAGCTGCAGTTAACAAGGCTTTGGAATCTGCCGGAAAGTTGGCTGAAGAAGAATTGGCTAATGTTACAAAAGGTATGATACCGCCAGGACTAAATATTCCGGGAATGTAAAATTGCTGATTGCCGAACCTTTACAAATTGTTATTGATGAATTAAGCAAACTTCCTTCAATCGGGAAAAAATCGGCATTTCGCCTTGCCTTACACTTATTGAAAAGTGATGTGAAAGATGTACAAAATTTAGTTGATGCTATCTCCGATTTGAAGCAAAAAATTAGATTTTGTTCAATTTGTTACAATATTTCTGTTAATGAAGTTTGTGATATTTGTTCAAGCGCCAAACGTGATAAATCGATAATTTGTGTCGTTGAAGAACCGGTGGATATTATTGCGATAGAAAAAACAAATGAATATAGCGGACTTTATCATGTTTTGGGCGGTGTGCTTAATCCTTTAAACGGAACCGGAGCGGATTCTTTACATATCAAAGAATTAATCGAACGTGTTAAATCGGGCAATGTAAATGAAGTACTATTGGCATTAAATCCTGATACAGAAGGCGAAACCACTACACTTTATTTGACTAAAATTTTAAAGCCGTTTAATATTAAACTTTCCCGGATGGCAAGAGGATTACCGATTGGCAGTGATTTGGAATTTTCAGACGCTGCAACAATTGGGCGTGCTTTAATAGGTAGGATAAGCATCGAATGACCGAGTGGTTTAAAGAATGGTTCTCATCAGAGGATTATTTAAAAGTATATAAACACCGCGATGAGAAAGATGCAGAAATCTTATTAAATACTGTTCTTTCGAATATTGTATTATCTAAGAATGCAAAAATATTGGATTCCGCATGTGGAACAGGCAGACATTCAATTATTTTGGCTGAAAAAGGCTATGAGGTTTTTGGCTTTGATTTAAGTAAAAATTTGTTGTCTTTGGCAAGACAAAGTAGTACCAACCTTAAATTAAAATTAAAATTTTTTAATGCCGATTTAAGAAATGTTTGTCTGAACTTAAAATTTGACGCCATATTTAATCTATTTACAAGCTTCGGGTATTTTGAATCCGATGATGAAAATTTCCGTTTTTTTGAAAATGCTTATCAAATGCTTAACGATGGAGGTTATTTTATTTTTGATTATTTGAATAAGAATTTTCTCGTTGATAATATTAAATCTGAAAGCATCAGAAACATCGGTAATATTACAATTATTGAAAAAAGAACTATTCGGAACAGTAGGGTGATAAAAAATATAATTATTGATTCTGTAAATGGTAAAAAAGAATTTTTCGAATCGGTAAAACTATACGACAGTAAAGAAATTATTGAACGTTTTGAATTGATTGGTTATAAATTAAAGAACAATTTTGGAGATTATTTTGGGAACAAATTCGACAAGGAAAAATCCGAACGTCTCATTTTAATATTCGATAAATGAAAAAATTTCTTCCTATAATATTGCTAATTATAATTTTAAACAGTTGTGATTTATTTACAACACGGCATCCGGAAACACCTACGAGTCCCCGTTCAAGTCTATCAACCGCCACAACACCGCAAATTTTATTTCAAAATCTTATAAATTCTTTCTCAGACAAATTTGCCGATAATTATATAAAATGTTTTGTCGATACTCTGTATTTAAATAAACATTTTAAATTTATTCCGTCTTCGGGAACGGTATCTCAATTCCCTATTCTATCTGATTGGAATTTGAATGATGAAAGGCAATATTTTAATAATCTTGTTATTAGAACGGAATCTAAAATACCGATTCAGTTGCAATTAAAAAATGAGTCGAGTAATATGTTTGGCGATAGTGCTGTATATCAATTTGATTACACTCTGATAATCCCGATTGAAGCACCGAATATACCAAAAATATATCAAGGCAGTTTGAAGTTTACTATTAATTTAGATAGAAGTAATCAATGGGTAATTACTAAATGGGAAGATATCGGCAGTGCAAATTTGCCGAGCTGGAGTGAACTTAAAGGGAGATTTTCCAATTAATAGATTTGCTGCAAATAAAAATATTTATAAATTTTGCCGGATAATTGTATTGATATTTTTATCCGGATGTATAAATCCTTTTGCTCCCGCTTTGGATAATAATCTGAATAATAAAACATCTTTAATTTCCGATCAAACATCTATAAATGGATTATTTCAAAATTTTAAATATGCTTATACATTTAAAGATACTACAATTTACGGTCAGCTTCTTTCTCCCGGTTTTATATTCAGTTATCGCGATTATAATTTAGGTGCAGATGTTTCGTGGGGAAGAGAGGAAGAAATGAGAGTAACTTACGGCTTATTTCAGAACTCACAGAGATTGGATTTAATTTGGAACAATATTGTTTCTTTAACTTCAGATTCTACCAACATTATTAGAAGTTTTAATTTAACAATTATATTTAATCCAACCGATATTATTTATATTGACGGTAGAGTAAATTTGAATTTAGTTAAAAATGCAGATAATAATAAATGGCAAATTAAAAGTTGGGTTGATGAGTCTAATTTTTAATTACAATTAGAATTCGTAATGTGTGGTTACCTTTTCAATAAAATGTTTAAAATTTACGGGCGAATATGATTTCCTTTTATGTTAAAGAAGCTTTTATTTCCTTGAAGAAAGCAAAATTTTCATCCTTTGTTACGATAGTTACTATTTGTCTTTCTATATTTTTGGTTTCTGTAACCGCATCAACTCTTTTTTTATCGAATAATGTTAAGAGAACATTGATAGGTAAATTTCGTATTAATGTTTTTTTAAATGATCTGACAACCAATTCACAAAAAAATATAATCTCGTCAATTCTTAAAAAAGATAAAAGAATTGCTTCTTTTAAATTTATTAATAAACAAGAAGCGGTAAAAGAATTTATTAAAAATACTGGAGAAGATTTTCGCGGTTTATTGGTCAATAATCCCTTACCTTCCTCATTCAGAATTAAGTTAAGTTCAAATATAAATTATAACGATGTAACGAGCTTAGTCAAAAATATAAGTAAAATTAAGGGTGTTCAAGATGTTGTTTATAATGAAGGTTTGCTATTTAAAATTTTGCAGATTATTGAATCTGTAAGAATTATCTTAGTTGTTATAACAATTTTATCCGTTATACTTTCGGTGTACCTTGTTTATATGATAAATAAATTAATTTATAATTCGAGACGTCAAATTTTTGAAACAATGAAACTTGTCGGAGCAAAAATAAAAAATATTAAAACACCATTGTATTTGAATTCAATAATTTTAGGATTTATTTCCGTAATCATTACTTCGATAGGCTTTACGATTTTGATACTATTATTTCATAAAGTTTATGCCGTATTCCGTTTTGGGAAAATATTTGTATTATTTAATGCCGGCATTTTGTTTATAGGGCTTTTTATCAGTCTTTTAGGCAGCTTTTTTGCCGCAAGAAATATAGATTTGAAAATATAATTTAATTTAAATTTTACTAAATACTCAAGGTGTGTAAATTATGGAGCAAAAAACAGTTATTGTTACCGGTGGTGCCGGATTTTTAGGTTCTCATCTTTGTGATAAATTTATTAATGAAGGCATGAAGGTTTTTTGCGTCGACAATTTGTCGACCGGAAATATTAAAAACATAGAGCATCTTTTTAAATTAAAAGAATTTATTTTTGTAAATCATGATGTAACTAACTTTATTCATGTTCCCGGCAAAATTGATTATATACTTCATTTTGCTTCGCCTGCAAGTCCAATCGATTACTTAAAACTCCCGATTCAAACATTAAAAGTAGGTTCATTAGGAACTCATAAAGCACTTGGTTTGGCAAAAGAAAAAAAGGCAACATTTCTTTTAGCTTCTACTTCAGAGGTTTATGGTGATCCCAAAATTAATCCGCAGGTAGAAGAATATTGGGGAAATGTAAATCCAATTGGTCCGCGCGGTGTTTATGATGAAGCCAAAAGGTTTGCCGAAGCACTTACAATGGCGTATCATCGCTACCATAACGTTGACACGAGAATTGTACGTATTTTTAATACTTATGGTTCAAGGATGAGATTAGATGACGGGAGGGCATTGCCTGCGTTTATATCGCAAGCCTTAAACAATGAAAATTTAACGGTTTTCGGCGATGGTTCTCAAACCCGCAGTTTTTGTTATGTTGATGATTTGGTTAACGGTATCTTTTTACTGCTTATGTCGAATGAACATAACCCTATTAATATCGGTAACCCTTCTGAAATTACAATTAAAGAATTTGCCGAAGAAGTCATAAAACTAACAAATTCTAAAAGTAAAATTGATTATCTCGATTTGCCCATAGATGATCCGAAAGTAAGAAGACCCGATATTTCCAAGGCAAAAAAAATATTAGGCTGGGAACCGAAAATAAAAAGAGAAGACGGATTATTAAGGACTATCGATTATTTCAAAAGAGAATTATTTTAAAGAGATAACGATGGGGAAATAGAAGGGTAAAAAAATTGTTGAAGTATTTTAAAGAAAAAAAGCGGCATCTTAAGCCGCCTTTAACATAAAGCTCACACAATTTATTAATACATTCCGCCCATTCCCTCCATACCGCCAGGAGGCATCATAGGTGATTTTTCGTCTTCTTTCTTCTCAAAAATTACAGCTTCGGTAGTTAAAAGTAATGCGGAAACCGAAGCGGCATTCTCAAGAGCGGTTCTTGTAACTTTGGTTGGATCTATAACTCCGGAGCTTAATAAATTTTCATATTTTTCGGTAGCTGCATTAAAGCCGAAGTCATCTTTGCCTTCCATAACTTTGTTAAGAACAACTGCTCCTTCTAAACCGGTATTGTTAACAATTTGTTTTAACGGTTCGGTTAATGCTTTTTCAATTATTTTAATTCCGGTAGTTTGATCAGCGTTTTCACCTTTAACATCTTTTAATGTGTCAACGGCTCTAATTAAAGCAACACCGCCGCCAGGTACAATTCCTTCTTCAACGGCAGCTCTTGTAGCGTGAAGTGCATCTTCAACGCGAGCTTTCTTTTCTTTCATTTCAATTTCCGTTGGGGCACCTATTTTTAGAACCGCAACACCGCCCGATAATTTTGCTAATCTTTCTTGTAATTTTTCTCTGTCATAATCGGAGGTTGTTTTTTCAATTTGTGACTTTATTTCATTTATTCTCTTTTTAATATCATCGGTTTTCCCGGCACCTTCAACTATAGTAGTATTATCTTTATCGATTACAATTTTTTTAGCAGTTCCTAAATATTCGATAGTAGCATTTTCTAATTTATAACCGCGCTCTTCGGAAATTACCGTACCGCCGGTAAGAACAGCAATATCTTCCAACATAGCTTTTCTTCTATCGCCGAAACCGGGAGATTTTACTGCAGCCACTTTCAAAGTTCCGCGTAATTTATTTACTACTAAAGTTGCAAGAGCCTCACCTTCCAAATCTTCCGCTATAATTAATAGTCCTTTTCCAGCTTGTGCTATTTTTTCTAAAATTGGTAAGAGATCTTTCATAGCAGATATTTTTTTATCGTGAATTAATATATAAGGGTCTTCAAGAACTGTTTCCATAGCTTCAGGACTGGTTACGAAATAAGGTGAAAGATATCCTCTGTCAAATTGCATACCTTCAACAATCTCTAATTCGGTTTCCGTACCTTTTGCTTCTTCAACGGTAATAACTCCGTCTTTACCAACTTTTTCCATTGCATCGGAAATTAATTCACCAATAGTTTTGTCGTTATTGGCAGAAATAGAACCAATTTGAGAAATTTCATCTTTACCGCCGACTTCTTTACTCATTTTTTTCAATGAAGCAACAATTTTCTCTACTGCTATATCAATACCTCTTTTTAAATCCATCGGATTGGCACCGGCAGTAACATTTTTTAACCCTTCTCTATAAATAGCTTGTGCCAAAACAGTTGCTGTTGTTGTGCCGTCGCCGGCTATGTCACTTGTTTTTGATGCAACTTCGCGAACCATTTGAGCTCCAATGTTTTCAATTTCATTTTCAAGCTCAATTTCTTTGGCTACCGTAACACCGTCTTTGGTAACGGTTGGAGCACCGAACTTTTTATCGATAATTACATTTCTGCCTTTTGGGCCTAAAGTAACTTTAACAGCGTTCGCTAATTTATCTACGCCGTTTTTTATGCCGGTTCGGGCATTAGTACCATAATCAATTATTTTTGCAGCCATATTTTTTCCTCCGTTATTTGTAGTTTATAAGATATTTGTTTTACTAAAAATTTTATTATTATTAGCACTCAATATTAACGAGTGCTAATATATCGAAAACAAAAAAAATTGTCAATTTAACAACGGTTTATTTATTACTATTTTATTTAAATCCGAATTGTATTTGATGCCTGTAATAATAAATGGATTTAAACTTTAAATAAAGTTATGTTTTTAATGTTTGATAAGATATTTGGTATTGAATTAAATCTATTACTCCGGCAATAATAAAGATTACATCAGTATAATTGTAATTTGGTCTTCTGATTTTGATTTTTTAACTGTTTACCAGCAGGCAGGCTAATCTCTCTTTTTGCAAAAGGCAAGGGAAGTATAAGGAAAAATCCGAAACCCAAATAGATATTATAGTATAGCTTCTCCACCAATTAGATGCGAAGTAAATAATTGCCGGATTACTATGTAAGATTCAGTTCATAAATGGATTATCGATTGTTTGTTTCTAACTATTTACAGGTAAAGTGAAACTAAATGTAGAACCTTTATTTGGCGTGCTTTCAATTATTAATGTGCCGGAATTTATTTCTATAAATTCTTTACATAATATTAAGCCTAATCCGGTCCCAATTTCATTTGCCGTTCCCAATGTGGAATGTTTTACGTCAATTTTAAATATTTTTTCAATATCTTCAGGTGCAATCCCAACCCCTGTATCCGAAACGATTATTTTTATTTGGTCTTTTATTTTTTCGCAAGAAATACTAACGGTTCCTCCTGTATGGGTAAATTTAACGGCGTTGTTAATTAAATTTCTTAAAATTGTTTTTACCATCTGTTCGTCGGCAAAAACATAAATTTTATATGTAATATTATTTTTTAATTTTATCTGTTTATTCATTGCAGATTGTTTGAAAATTGATATTATTTCATTGGTAACTTGCCTGATGTCAATCATTTTGGGTAAAAATTCAATTCCATCGCCTTGAGCTCTCGCCCAGCTTAATAAATTTTCCAGCAAGGCAAGATTTCTTTGTGACGATTCATAGGTATTTTTAATTAATTCATATTTTTCCGATGTATCCAAATCATCAAAATCTTCAAGTAAAATTTGTAGATATCCCAATGTAGTGTTAAAAGGGTTTTTTAAATCGTGAGCTAAAATACTTAAAAATTTATCCTTCGTTAAATTTGCTTCGGATAATTTTTTGTTTAATTTTTTGTTGGTTCTATAACGGTAAAATAATATCCCAATAAGAAAAAGCACAAGAACGGTAATTGCAATAAGATAATTACGTTCGGTTATTCTTATCTGGTTTTCCTTTTCCAATATTTGATTTTCTTTTTCTTTTTTCTCTAACTCGTAACCGGCTTGAATATTTGCAATCATTTGAAGATTTTCTTTCGAATAAATAGAATCCCGCAAAGAGGAATACTTTTTGTAATTTTTTAATGCCGGTTTATATTTGCCTATAGTTTCATAAAATTTTGAAAGATATTTATATTCGTATAATAAAAATTGAAGTGAATTTAACTCCTTTCCCAATTTTTTAGCTTCATTTATCTTTTCGAAACCTGTTTTTACCATATTAAGCTTGGCATAAATAATTCCTAATTTAAGTAAATTTCTATATACCCCGGCTTTATTTTCAATTTCTTTATTTATTGCTAACGACTTTTTTAAATTTTGGAGCGCCTTATAATAAAAATGTTGATAATAACTAATATTGGAATAACCTTCTAATGTAGCAGCAATACCCCTTTTATCGCCTAATTTTTTGTATAATTTAGAAAGTTCATTATAATATTGTAACGATTTATTGTATTTTTTCATTGCATAATAAACTATTGCAATCTGATTTAGTGTAAGTGCTATCCCTTTTTTATATCCTAATTTTTCTCTGATTTTTAATGTATATTTCAAGTATTTTAGTGCATTGGCATAATCTTTCTCATTAAGATATATAATACCTAAGTTAATTGTACTAAAGGCAATTCCATATTCATTTTTTTGAGATTCAAAATATTTTAATGCTTTTAACGTGTTTTCCAAAGCTAATATGCCGTTGCCGATAATTCTGTAAATGCCTCCTATGTTATTATAAGAATAAGCAATTTGAGTTGAGTCTTTTAATACGTGAGAAAGTTTTAATGCTTGGTTATAGTATTTTAATGCTTTAATATATTGACCTTTGTTTCTATATGCTACTCCGAGAAAATTATAAGATTTAGGGATGTAATTTTGCTTATTTAATTTTTTTGCTGATGCGACGGCTTTTTTACCATAAAAAATAGCGGTATCAGGATTATTGCTCCTTAATTTCCAGCATAATTTATTATATATTTGAATTTTTTCTTCCGGAGTTGCAGTTTTGAGCTTGGTTAATAAATTATTAATCGTATTTTGTGCAAATGTTGTAGAAAATATTAATAATAATATCGTTATCGTCTTTTTCATAAAACAAATCTTATATTCCAATTTTCACTATCGAATAAATTTTAAATTTTTTTAGGGTTAAAATTTATAATAAAGTAAAATTTTTATTTCTTTTTAATAAAATTTATTCAAATCTAACCAAAATGTATTTAATAAGTCAATTTATCTTGATAAATTATTAGGTCAAAAATTTTTCAAATTAAATAATTTACCGAATGAAATTGTTCAATGGAATTGCTCGATTGAATTTTGAAATGTTCTTGTTTGTGATGATTAAACTCTAAAAGCATTTAGTTGTTAGTATATTTTTGGAGAAATGACAAATCTTATCTTTTTGCTAAATAAGAGGAAATTTTGTTTCTGAATTGTTATTGTACTTATTCTTGCGATGAAAATAGATTATATTTATTTATATTTGCATTTTTAGAAAACATAACGGCCGGCTGTGAATAATTTAAATGGAAATAAAAAATCGGAACATCTTTTAACTAAAAATGAAATGTATTTTCTTTCGGCATTTTTTGGTTTTGTTTTTGCCGTTTTGTATTATACATTTTTTGTGCCTAATTACTCGAACGGACAATTCCCAAAAGCCGTTGAGATTTCACAAGGGTCTACATTTGATAAGGTTGTAGATTCTTTATATAACAAAAAAATAATACCGAACAAAACGAATATGAAAATTGCCGCAGTTCTTTATGGTGGAAGCGAAAGCATAAAAGCGGGCAAATATGAAATTCCAAATGGATTAAATTATTTCGATTTACTCGAACTATTGATAAAAGGTTCTCCTTTAAAAGAAAAATTAGTTACTATACCGGAAGGAATTTGGCAAGAAAATCTTGCCGGATTGCTCCGCCAACAATTAGGTCTTGATTCCGCTAAAATAATGAAATTAAGTAAAAGCAAATCATTTATAAATAGTTTAGGTTTACAAACGGATAACCTTGAAGGATATTTATTACCCAACACATATTATTTTTATGTTCATAGCAGTGAAGAAATGGTTTTGCGCAAATTGGAAAGGGCAATGAGTAAAATTTTTGCTGACCCGACAGTTATCCGGCAAATGAAAAAACTAAAGATGAATGAGAAAAAAATTTTAATATTGGCTTCAATTATCGATGGTGAGTCGAATAAAGTAAGTGAATTTAAACGCATAGCGGGGGTTTATTATAATCGTCTAAGGAAAGGGATAAAACTTCAAGCCGATCCGACTATTCAATATTTGATACGCAACTATAAACATCATAATAAAATATATTATAAATATTTGGGAATTAAATCTCCGTATAATACATATATATATTACGGGCTTCCTCCAGGTCCTATTAATAATCCCGGTAAAGCCGCCATTATGGCTGCTCTTTATCCTGAGAAAAATAACTTTTATTACTTTATGGCTGACGGCAGCGGCGGGCATCGTTTTTCCAGAACACTTTCACAACATCTTGTAAATATAAAAAAATACAGGCAATGGCGGAGAAAACACCTATGAGATTTCCAAAATATTTTTTTGCTTTTTTAATTGTTATTCTCATTAGCGGATGTGCAAATCAGTTGCCGCCAAATGGCGGGCCTGTTGATAAAATTCCTCCTAAAATTGTGGATGTTTATCCTCCAAACGGAACTATAAATTATAAAAAAAATTATTTTGAATTAACCTTTTCCGAATATGTTCAAAAGCGTACGGTGAAAAGTTCAATATTTATTTCCCCTAAAATTGAAGGCGAAATTCAATATGATTGGAGTGGTAAAAAATTAAAAGTGATTTTTGATGATTCGTTGAAGTTAAATACAACTTATTCTATCTCTATCGGTACGGGAGTAAAAGACCTAAATAATGGTAATAGAATGGCTAATGCTTTCAACTTTGCATTTTCTACCGGTGCTCATATCGATTATGGGAAGATAATTGGAAAAGTTTATGCAAATAACCCTTCAGGCATTATGATATTTGCTTACAAGTTAAATAAAGATTCCATTGCCCTTAATCCCGGAATAAAAAAGCCGGATTATATTTCTCAAGTAGGGAAAAGCGGAACTTACGAATTAGCAGGATTATCATTTACAAAATACAGGGTTTTTGCTATTAATGATAGGTTAGGCAATTTTCTTTACGATATAGGCGAAGATCAATATGGTGCACCGTTTTCTGACGTAACTTTATCTAAAACCGATTCTTCTTTTAGCGGACTTAATTTTTTAATGTCAAAAGAAGATACAACCCGTCCGCATATTTATTATGTAACTATGACGGATAAAAACAATCTTTTAGTAAAGTTCAGCGAATTTATTGATAGTACCCGTCTTAATAAATCTAATTTTTTTATTTTCGATTCCACATTAAACAAAAAATTTACGGTAAAATATATTTTCAAAGGTATGGCAAGAGCAAAACAATTATTTTTATCATTTAACAACGTTATACACAGCAATGATAATGTTTATTTAATATCTAAAAATATATACGATGATTTCGGTAATAAATTAAATTTTGAAAGTACTTCATTCGTAATAAACGATAAACCGGATACTACAAAACCGAAAATATTAAAAGCAGTTGTTGGAAATAATCAAAAAAAATTAGACCCGTTTAATCCTTTTATTTTAATCTCTTTTTCCGAAGGGGTAGATACAAATTTAGCAGTTTCGGGTATTCACTTTTTTAATAAAGATACAACTTTTTTGCCGATTTCAATTAAGTTTATCGATGATGCTTCATTAAGGTTAAAAATCAAATCAAAATTATTATCAAATGAAAAATATTGGCTGCGAATTAATATGTCGAAATTAATTGATGCAGCCGGCAATAAAGGTGATTCTGTTTATTCTAAAGAATTTTCCGTTGAAAATAGTTTGAATTTTACAGGTGTTTCCGGGAGAATAATACCGCTGATTAAAAATTATAAAATAGTAGTTGTTTTAACTTCAGCTCAAAAACAAAATAATCGTAAATATTTACAGTATGCGGATAAAAGTTACATGTTTAATTTTAAAAGGATATTACCGGGTAAATATTTAATATGGAGTTTTGTAGATGTCAATAATAATGAAAAGTATAATTTCGGGAAAGTTTATCCATACATACCATCGGCTGAATTCCAATTTTATCCTGACACTCTTAATTTAATAGCCCGTTGGCCGGTAGGGGATGTAAAAATAGAATTTAAAAAATAGTGTAATTTCGTTCTTTAACAAATTAAATCTATATTTAAATTTTAATCCGTTATTTGTACAAATAATATTTTTTAGATAATGCTTTGAACTTTTTTACATCTTTTAGAAGAAAGTTTTTTAAGTCGGAATATTTATAATTTTTTGTAAATAATTTTCTAACCTCTGAAGAACCGGCAACTTTATCGAACATTTTTATCCTGTTTTCAGATGCCATTTTAAATATTTTTTTATTGGGATAAAGCTCATTATTTACCTGCATAAAATAAAATTGCATTTGGATCAAATTAACTTTTTTATAATTCGTAATATGAATTTCCACACCGTGCATTATAGAATCTTTCCCAAAAGCATAAAACGGTTTATACGAAATAGGTCTGAAAATTACACCCTGTAAATTTAATTCGTTCATCTTTTTTGATAGAAGATTGGCGTCTATCCAACTTGCGGCAAAAGTTTTAAATGGAATAGTATAACCGACCCCGTTCGATACTACACCGAGTTCACCTATCATACCGGATGCTGCATAATAAAAAGGTGATTCGGGTTCGGGTATATGGGGTGATGTAGGAACCCACGGTAACCCTGTATCTTTAAAAGTCATACTTCGTTTCCATCCTTTCATTGGAACAACAATTAATTTACAACGTTCTCCGTTTTTCAACATACCTTCATTGTTTAACATCTTCGCCAATTCTCCGCTAGTAAGTCCATAAACATAAGGTATTTTAAATTGACTAACGAAGGAAAAATATCCATTTTCAACTAAATTACCTTCTACTCTATTGCCTCCTAAAGGATCGGGGCGGTCGAGCACTACAAATTCAATTCCGTTTTCGGCAGCGGCTTCCATTGCTAAACCCATTGTGCTTATATAAGTATAAGAACGTGAGCCGATATCCTGAATATCATAAACTAAAACATCAATGTTTTTAAGCATTGCAGCCGAAGGTTTACGGTTTTTACCGTAAAGAGAATATACCGGAAGCCCGGTGTATTTATCAATATATGAACTAACTTTTTCACCTGCTGAAAAATTACCGCGTACACCATGTTCCGGTCCAAATAAAGCTACAAGGTGAACATTTTTTGCTTCGTATAAAATATCGATTGTAGATTTGAGTTTAGAATCTACACCGGTAGGATTGGTTATTAGCCCTACGTTTTTGTTTTCAAGAATTTTGAAATTTTCGTCTCTTAAAACTTCAATCCCGGTTTTAACTTTAGCTGTTTGTGCAGAGCTTAAAATAGCTCCAAACAGTAAAAAGAAAATAATGTTAAGTGTTTTCATAATTTTTCTAAACATGATTCATAAAATTTGTTGATTTCATTTATTGTGTCTTCATAAATAACATTTGCTTTTTTTGTGGTTTCATCTGCCAATGCTTTATTTTTAATTTGGTGTGTTAAAGGTTTTATATCAATACAAATACCTTTTGTAGCGGTTTCAAAAAGTAAAAACGCATTTACAATATTATGCGCGTCACTGTTTTTACTAGCTTCATCTAATGTTTGTGAAATAGATATTAATTCGAGTAAAGATTTAATTAAATCGATATATAAATCAATTTCTTTAATGAATAAAGTATCATCGGCATTTACAGTACCTATTGCTGCTTTTACTTTTTCATCAATTTTTTCTAACTGAGATAAAGAATCAAATATTTTTTCTTCATACAATTTAAGATGTATCCGAGCATTTGAAAGCCGGTTAAGTGCAATTTGGCCAATACCTTCGGGGATATTCCCGTCATAAATATTGTTTATGAGTGAAAAGGAAATGTGACATAAAGAAGTAATATAAGTCAAATTATTTTGTGATTTTTTACGGTCATCTGTTTTAAGCATATAAATTCTCTTTTTAACAAAAAGTTTAATTATTTATAATAAAATTATTATCATGAAAAGTTATAGAAAAATAACCAATTTCTATAATTGAGAGTTATAAATTATTTTGCCGTTTTTAATCGTCATAATATTTAAATTTTTACCCACATTATAAATAATATCGGAATATTCTTGAGTTTTAAAAACTGAGAAATCGGCTTTTTTATTAATTTCAATACTTCCCCTATCATAATTTAAGTCCAATGCCTTTGCTGCATTTATGGTTACACCTGAAATTATTTCTTCAATGGTCATATCCATTTTTAATGCGGCAATACTCATAATTAAATTTAAGTTTGCAATATGAGAAGACCCCGGATTAAAGTCGGTCGAAAAAGCTACAATTGCATTGTTATCAATTAATTTACGGGCAGGTGCGTAATTATAATTTAAGAAAAAAGAAACACCTGGTAAAACAACGGCAACTGTTTCCGAGTTTGACAATTTTAGAATATCTTTTTGATTTATCACCTCAAGATGGTCAACACTAATTGCGTTATATTTTAACGCAATGTCTAATCCGCCCATTCTGTTAAATTGATCGGAGTGTAGTTTTATTTTAAATCCCAAATTTTTTGCAGCAGTAAAAATTCGGTTTACTTGTTCAGTGTTGAAAGCGGTTTTCTCACAAAACGCATCGCAAAAAACAGCTAATTTATTTTCTGAAATATAAGGCAGCAGTTGTTGTGTGATAATATCAATATAAGTCCGGTTATCATTTTTATATTCCGGCGGAAATGTATGCGCACCTAAAAAAGTAGGTAAAATATCTATTGGATAAATTTCATTTAATTTGTTTATTACTTGCAGAAGTTTTATTTCGTCCGGAAAATTTAATCCGTAACCGCTTTTAATTTCAAGAGTAGTAATTCCCTGAGAAATAAAATAATCGATACGGGGTTTAATAATTTTTAATAAATCATT
>CAZXJG010000023.1:0-27198 GCA_964640985.1 uncultured Melioribacteraceae bacterium
CCTTAAATTATATGGGATAATTATGACACTTTAACGACCTGCGAAAATCGGTGTTCTATAATGGATGAATTACGGATTATTGAGCGTAAATTAAAAATTAATTGAAATTTTAATCAAAGGTCTAAAACTCCAAATATTTCATCATAATTTGTATTTTAAAGTTAGACATCTATAAAAGGATAATTATGAAAAATAGAATATTGAGAGTTGCGATAATTATTTTAAGTTTTCTTTTGTGTTTGTACATTTCCAAAATTTTTATAAACCTATTTGATATTGCCGGGAGTAAACTCTTTGTCACATCTCTTGGTTATCCTTTCACAATTATTATAATAATTGTCACACTTTATTTTTTGTATAAGTATAATATTATTGAGATAATTTCCGAATTAGGTTTAAAAGAAGGATTCTCGAAAGGGTTCTTATTCGGTTTAATTGTTACTTTACCGATGACAGTAAGTTCGGTAATACTTTTCAAATTATCAAATAATATATTTTCTTATGATACATTAATTGCCGTGTTTATTGGACCTATTATGGAAGAAATTTTATTTCGCGGCTATTTATTTGGTCAATTATTTAAAAAGGAGCGATGGGGATTTATTCCAGCTTCAATCATAGCTTCAATATTTTTTGGACTTGGTCATTTATATCAAACACATAATTTATCAAGTGCAGCCGGAACATTTCTAATAACATTTATGGGAAGTGCTTGGTTTGCGTGGTTGTACATAGAACACAATGGTAATTTATGGTTCCCTATTTGGTTACACATTTTAATGAATTTATCTTGGACTATTTTTCAGACGAATGTTCCTGGAGCAATCGGGACAAATATTACTAATTTATTTAGACTAATTACTATTATAATAACAGTTGTATATACAATCAGATATTCGAAAAAACACGGAAGAAAAGTAAACATAAGAAATCTTTTAATAAATTCAGAACTCCTGACCCATAGTTAAAAAAACAGTATATTTGCGGATATAGTTCGTTAATAAAAATGTCGTGATATTATATTAAAAGTGAGTATAGATTATGCAAATGCAATTACCTCTATTTCCGGCAAGTTTTCATAAAAATATTGCAGTCTAACAATTGCTTCGGGACAAGCTTGTATTTCATTGAGAAAGACCAGTGTTTTATTTGGAAGCTTTAAATATACTTAATTTTAGGAATTTATTCGGTTATTTTTACAACTCCAACTATACCGAAAGGAAGAAAATATTGAGCTATTTCGGTAGAAGAACAATAGTTTTGGGAACACAAATAAGTCTTTGAATTTCTATTCTATAATGAATGGATGTATTACAGATTATTGAGCGTAAATTAAAAATTAGTTGAAATTTTAATCAAAGGTCAAGAACTCCAAATGTTTCATCATAACTTGTATTTATATTTATAAACTCGAAATCCAAAGAATTATCACTTTTTATGGTGTTATAAAGAGAAAAACTTCTTTTATCAGCAGTAACAAAAGATTTTATTTTTACTTCAACATCTGCCTGAGCAAAAAGTTTTGCATCGTTAATTATAATCGGCCTTGTTCCAACAGCTAAACTACCGAATTTGCGTTTTTCATATAAAGTTCTAGCAAACATACCGGTTTTTTTGGCATGATTAAAATTAAACGGAAGTATTATAACATTTTTTAAAGGCAATTCATCCGCTGATCCATAAACGCAGTATTCCGCTATGCTTATTGTAGAAATGAATAAAGGTAAACTATTGTGCAGAAAATATTTAAAATAATCATCAGCATTCATAAACAAAGGGTCGTTTTCATTTAACAATCTTAAGAAGAAACTAGTATCAAGTAAAAATCCTTCAGGCATCATATCCCCTAATATTTTTCAGTAATTCATTGGGATCAATATTTTCTATCCACCGTTTTGCTTTTTTTCTTAAACTTGCAAGATATTTTTCATTATAAATTGTTTCATAATCTAAAAGTTCAATAAAAACCAAACTACTCTTATCAATTTCTCCGGTATCCAAGTTCTGTTTACCTTTAGCTCTAATACCATACGATTTATATAGAATATTTTCTTTTACTTTTGCTAAGAATTCTTGCGGTGTTTGAATAATTAAAGTACCGAATTCCTGAGAATATAAATGTATGTTTACCTTTTCTTTTCCACCGGCATTTGTAATTTTTCCATAAAAATAAAATTCAGCATCAACCCACTGTTCTTCTGTTAAGTAGTAATATGTTGTTTTATCTATTTTAAAACGGGGTGTTTCCGGTAAAGATGTTCTAATTTCAAACGTGTAATCTTTTTCAACTGCGACTTTCTGGAATGATTCAATTGCTTTAGCAGTGTTAAGCTCTAAAAAATCAATTTGCTGCAATGAAATAATTTGGGCAAGAATTGCACTAAATGCAATTACAGTTTGAGTACTCGTTTTAAATATATTTCGGATAGAACCTTCTTTTTGTCTGTAACTTACTAATGGACGTGATTTCCTATCGCCTGGGAAAAGTATTTTTTCCGTTTGTTCAATTAACTCAATAAGCTCCTTGATATCAAATGTATCCGGTGTTAGCTCAACGTTCCCTTTGAATCCGGAAATCTTAATTTCTATGTATTCAAATTTTTCCACACTTTAATTTACGAATAATTTGAAAATTTCAGTATATTTTATTGTAAAACCTATTAAAAAATAAACTTATGTCACATAATAGTTTTTGAATAAGCGTACATATTAAGTCGAGTTCGCTTTTATTAAAAATTTTACAAATTTCCCCTGACCAATGCTATATCTTTTAACCACAGCAGGCATGCTTCAGTTAATTTATAAAGTAATTGGTTAAAACATCAGAGTTATTTTTTGTATCTTCAAAGGCGAAAGTGAATTTACTTTTAGTCCAGTCTGCAAGCTCATCATTACCCTTTAATATTTCATCTGATACTCTATCAATACTTACTATTTTACCGGACTTTGCTGCTTCAATTAAAAAATTCCAAAAGGCAGGAGCAATATCTAAGGAATAATAAACGCGGTGTGCTTGTATTAACACACTTGAATCTAAAACATATTTTTGCCTATTATCAGTCATTAAATAGTATGCAATTTATTTTCAAATTCTCGGAAAGTTTTGGCTGTCAATCCGGTAAGTTTGTAGGCATCCCTGTAAAGCAAAAAACCTTCTTTAGCAGCAGTAACTACTACATTGGCAAATCGTTTCCCAATTTTGAATAGTTGATTGTTATAGAAATTCCCACCGCCATCTTTTTTTTTCTTATTAGATTTTTTACTTACGTATTTATTATAAAATTCAAAAAAATCAGTTTTGAGAATTAGTCCTAAATCAAAGGCTCTTCGGATTGCGACTAGTTCACTTACTTTAAAAGAACGTGCAATTGCTTGAAACGGATCATCTGTTTGTATAAAATCATTCCATTTTTCTTTGAGATAATTTTCAGGGACAAGGAATTCTGCTGCAACTTTATTGCAAAGTTTTTCTGTTTCATTTTCAGCCGGAAGCATTTGACGAAGATCAAAAATAGCACTGCTGCCGAGCCATATATGAGCCAATTCGTGAGCTAAAGTAAACATTTGAGCGGATTTAAAATCGGAACCGTTAATGAACACAAAAGGAGCATGTTCATCAACAATTACAAAACCTCTAAACTCTTTATAATCTAATTTACGATGTGTGTTATTACCCACAACTCCGTTTCTTATTACGTTAATGCCTACTTCTTCTGTTCTATCAATTAGTAATCTTAATGCTGTTTCCCAATTTGGAAGTTTGCTTGCCCATTTATCATTTAATCCAAGTTCGGTTCTAATATGCTCGGCAATAATTTTATAATCACTTTTTTTGTGTTCAGAATCTACAAAAGGAAGCGGTCCAAAACCATTTTGAATAAGGTATTCTTTTAACCACGCTTGCCGCTGTTCAATAATTCTTACTGTATCAATAAGTTCGGGACTAAAAGAAACCAGATGCTTCTCTCCCGATGTTCTGAAAAAAGGAATAGGTAAAGAAACAGTTGGCGGCTTATCTAAAAAGAAATAACCGAACGGTATATTTGTGGCTTTAGAAAACTTCTCCAATTGTCTTACAGTTGGAAAATCATCCTTATTAATCCATTTGTTAAGCTTCGGAAATTTAATAGAGAGTACACTGCCTTCACCGGAATAGTTCAAAGCCCATTCAAATATAGTGGAATTTATGTCAGTTAATTTTAACATTTTGTTCTGCTTAAATTTCAATGAATAGAATATTTTAAAATACTGATAATATTAATTATATGCTTTTATTTGATAAGTTTTTTCCTTGTAAATTATATTGCTCCTTTTGTATCTCATTTATTTTATTCGTGAATTAGTGGTAAAACATAAGCCACGAATTCCAATAAAAAAGCATCGGGACAATTTGCGTTAATCATTCGCGAATTAGCGGCTTTTATTTCCCCTCCGCTACCGCTATCTCATCTTCCGCTCCATAACATTCTCAAGCAAATTCATCTTCCCACTTTAATTTGCCCCATATTTTTCGGGAGCAATATATACAATTTTTATACTGATAATTTTTTATAGAATTTTATTCCCCTTTTCAATAACTTGCTTACAGGAATTACTCATATACTAAGTTTTATTCAATGCTTACAGTTTTACAAGCTATAAATTTATCGGAAGAATACTTAAAGAAAAAAGGCGTAGAATCGGCTCGTATTAATGCCGAATTGTTGTTAGCCGATTTGCTCAAATGTAAAAGATTAGATTTATATCTTTCATTCGATAGACCCCTTTCGGAAAAAGAAAAATCACAATACCGCAGTTTTCTTTCAAGACGGGGAGAAAAAGAACCGCTTCAATATATTTTAGGGCATTCCGAGTTTTTCAGATTGGATTTCAAAGTGAACCCATCTGTGCTCATTCCAAGACCTGAAACTGAAATTCTTGTTGAAACAATAATAAAAAATCATAATCCCGGAGATTCGCTTAAAATTTTAGATATCGGTACGGGTTCCGGTAACATTGCAATTTCTCTATCAAAAAATTTACCTAAAAGTAAAGTAATTGCAATTGACATATCGGAAAATGCAATTAAACTCGCTAAGGAAAATGCAAAATTAAATGAAGTTGAAAATAGAACGGAATTTATAAATTTCAATATTGAAACCGATAATTTGAATGTTCTAAATGTTGATTTTGATATTGTCGTTTCAAATCCACCTTATGTTGCTTTAGATGAATTTGAAAACTTGCAGCAGGAAATAAAACATTTCGAGCCTAAAACGGCGGTAACGGATTTTAAAGAAGGTTTTAAGTTCTACAAAATAATTTCCAAATTAGCACCTGATATTTTGAAAAACGGCGGCAGTTTATATTTTGAAGTAGCCGAAGGACAATCACCGGAAGTAGAAAAAATTTTAGCTCAAAATAAATTTATAAATATTGGTACGGTTAAAGATTATTCGAACATAAATCGTGTAGTAAACGGAGTTTATAAATGAGGGTACTAATCCAACGGGTATCGGAAGGCAGTGTAAAAATAGATTCTGAAAATTATTCTGTAGGAATCGGTAAAGGTATGGTTATATTACTTGGTGTTTGTGAAGACGATTCCGAAAATGAAGTCAATTTTGTAGCCGATAAATGCAGCAATTTAAGAATTTTTGAAGATACCGATGGTAAGATGAATATTTCACTCAAAGATATTCAAGGCGAGGTATTAGTTATTTCCCAATTTACTCTTTATGGAGATGCACGAAAAGGCAACAGACCAAGTTTTACAAAAGCTGCCAAACCGGATAAAGCAAAGTTACTATACGATAAATTTGTTAAAAGATTAGTTCAAAATTTGGGCATTGCAAAAGTAAAAACAGGTATTTTCGGAGCTATGATGCAGGTAAAAATTTTCAACGATGGTCCAGTTACAATCCTTGTAGAATCTAAATAATCAAGAATTTAAAATTGCAATCATTCTTATTAATATTTTTAGATGGAGTAGGCATCGGCTTGCCTGATAAAAAAACAAATCCGTTTTTTGAATACCCGTTTAAAACGTTTACGGAAATATTCGGCAAAACCCCGGAGATTGAAAATCCTTTTTTACAATCAGGCGAAAAATTTATTTTCCCTATAGATGCAAATTTAGAAGTTGACGGTTTACCGCAAAGCGGTACGGGACAAACTTCAATATTTACGGGAATAAACGCACCTAAGTTTATCGGGAAACATTTCGGACCTTTCCCTTACTCAACTCTGATACCAATAATTAAAGAGAAAAATATTTTTAAAGAATTATTGTCTGAAAATAAAAAAGTGCTATTTGCAAATGCCTACCCAAAAGTTTTTTTCGATTATATAAATTCGGGAAAGCGCCGGTTAGATGTTTTTTCTCTTAGTTGTCTTTTGAGCGGTATTCCGTTCCGAAATTCCAGCGATTTACGAATGGGAAAAGCTTTGAGTGCCGATATTTCAAATATAAGATGGGTTAAAAAATTAGGCTACAAGCTACCTTTAATAAAACCTGAAACTGCAGTAAAAAGATTACTGCGCTTAACTGAAGAAAATCATTTTACATTGTTTGAATTCTTTTACACCGATCATCTCGGTCACGGCAGAATGCAGAACGAGTTTCTTTATTACTATAATATTTTAGACAAATTTTTGTACTATCTCATTACCACTTTACCTGAAGAGATGACGTTGTTAATTTGTTCGGATCATGGAAATATTGAGGATTTATCAATAAAATCTCATACCCGGAATCCTGCATTAGGAATTACCGCAGGTAAAAATGCTCGATTTCTATCGGAAAACATCAAAAGATTAGATAATATAAAAGGCAGTATTCTTTCAGTATTAGAATGAAAAAAAGATTATTTACAATTTTTGTTATCCTTGTAATTGTTGGAATCATCGTAGAAAAATATTTGTCTATTAATATTTCTACAATACTTATATTATGGGCAATATTAATCTTTTTAACGATATTATTATATTTTTTTTCAGAGAATGATACCGTTAAGTTTTTCAGAGATTTAATTATTTATCTGAATATTATCTTTATCGGCTTAACTCTTTATGGACTCGATTATATAAGCATACCGAATTATCCTTTCAGGAAACAAAAAATTAATAATGTTCAAATTTATGGGGAAGTATCCGGAATAAACTTAATTCAGAAAGACAAAATTACATTTACTTTATATTCGGATTCAATTTCCATAAATTCTTATCGATATGCGTTTAAGGCAAAATTCTTGACAAAAATTTATGAGAAAAACAGCAGAAAGTTAAATTATTTATACAACAAAATTTCCGATGGTAATATACTTCGGTTAAAAGGTGTTATAATCAAACCTCGCGGGGTTCGAAATCCGGGTGAGTTTAATTATTATCATTACCTTGTTGAAAAAGGATATTCGGCAATATTCAATGTTTTCGGGACTAAAAATGTAAGAATCGTTTCAGATAGAAAAAATTTTATCGGGAATGAAATTTTTCAAATTCGAAAAACGATTAATAGTAGAATAAATCAATTATACCCCCGTAAATCTGCTGCTTTATTAAGAGGCTTGCTTTTAGCCGATCGCTCGCAAATCGATTATCAAGTAAAAAAACAATTTATTAATACCGGCGTTGTACACGTGCTCGCCGTTTCGGGCTTACATGTCGGCTACATAGTGTTAATATTTATCTTTTTATTCAGTCGATTTAATATTATTCTCCGGTATATTTTAACGATAATAGGATTGCTTTTTTTCTTAGTTATAACCAACTCTCCCCCATCCGTTTTCCGTGCCGTTCTGATGGCAATAATTATGATTATTTCTTTATTATCAAACCGCGATTACGACAGCATAAATACCATTTCATTAGCGGCTTTGATTTTGCTTATAATTAATCCTTCAAATTTATTTAACCCGGGTTTTCAACTTTCTTTTTCTGCCGTAATTGCAATAATTATATTTGTACCATTTTTTAAAATCAAAATTGATGAAAGCAAACTTCGTAACGGAGCTATAAAAAACCTTTTCCTTTTTTTATCCGTTACTATTTCGGCAATGGTAGGAACGCTGCCTTTTACACTTGCTTATTTTCATAAGTTTTCAATAGCAGCAATATTCGCAAATTTGGTGGTAATCCCTTTAATAGGAGCAATACTTGCTATCGGAATTTTTTCACTTCTTATTAGCGTGGTTTCACTTTGGATTGCTTTGATATATGCGGCGGCAAACAAACTACTGATTGCAATTCTATATTTTATTGTAATCAATTTAGGCAGTTTAAAAATATCTTATATTAATATTTATCAATTCAGCTTATATGATTCTATTCTTTTTTACATATTGATAATTACTACAATATTTTTCTGGAAAAAATTTACGCATTTAAAAGCAAAAATAATTCTAACTTTTTTACTACCGGCAATATTTTTTATTTACTCCAATCTTGATAAAAAAGAATTATTACCTAACGGGAAATTGAGTGTTGTTGCCATAGATATTGGACAAGGAGATTCGTTTCTTTTAAAATTTCCTAAAGGTACAACAGCTTTAATTGACGCAGGAAATGCAACAGATAATTTTAGTTCGGGGCAAAGGATCATCATTCCGCTATTAAAATATTTAGGAATTAACAAAATCGATTATACTTTTATTTCGCATATTGATGCGGATCATTATAGAGGCATTTTTTCACTTATTAAAAATGGGTTTATAAAAAATTTATACAAACCGAAACTCGATTCATCTTTGAATAAAGATATAAAATTTGAAGCTTTTTTAAAAAGTTATCATATCCCCATTGTTTATTATAAAAAACAGATTTTCAAAATTGAAAACAGTCGTATTTACGTTTTAACCGATACTACTTTTTTTCAAAATGGTAATTTTGACACAAACGACAAAAGCGGAATAATAAAAGTTATTTATGGGAATACATCTATTCTATTTACAGGCGATGCAACTAAAAATATTGAGAAAAAATATATTTGGGTATATGGGAAATTTTTAAAATCAGACATACTAAAGGTTGGACATCACGGCAGTAAAACCAGTACAAGTATGCAATTTCTTAATTATGTGAAACCGGAATATGCTTTAATAAGTTGTGGAATCGGTAATAAATTTCATCATCCGAACGAGGCAACAATCAACGAGTTAAAAGATAAAAAAATAAAAATCGAAAGAACCGATATCCTAGGAGCGATTATAATGAGTTCGGATGGCAATAATTTTAAAGTACTCGATTGGAGAAATTAAAATTCATATAAAATCAAATAAATTATTGTTTTCGGACTTTGTTTAATTAAACCAACTAATTACCCAAAATACGGAGTTTACAATGGCGGAAAAGACCCCGGAATTATCCCAAGATGAAAAAACAAAATCATTATCACAAATTGTTCGTGATGCATTTGATGAATTAAAAGAAACATCACTAACCTTTATTCACGCACCGAAAGCCTTGTGGGGTATAAACGTCCCCTATATTTTGGAAGGTTTGGTTTATTTCGGGATATTAACTATTCTCGGTAAATATTCTTCGGAAAATTGAAGTATAAATTTAGAATTCCCGGTTATGCGATAATGCCGAGTCATTTTCATTGGTAAGGGAAAAAGAACCCAAATTGGAAATAGTCTTAAAATAATTTAGTTTTATGTTGAGGAATGGTCATCGACAACCGGGGAAAAATCAGAACCCGAAAATCATTTCGAGAATAAATTAGAGGCAGTCTTTATAATT
Organism: uncultured Melioribacteraceae bacterium; assembly: GCA_964640985.1. Taxonomy (GTDB): domain Bacteria; phylum Bacteroidota; class Ignavibacteria; order Ignavibacteriales; family Melioribacteraceae; genus CAZXJG01. Next base: position 9,718 of record CAZXJG010000023.1, read on the forward strand.
GAGTCTCTTAAATTCTTTCAGTTTATATCGCTACTTTTCATTAAATTATTGTTCTAAAAAATTGTTGATTTAATAATCAAATTGATTTTAAATGAGACTTACTTATGCAGAAATTAATCTGAGAAATCTTCAGTTTAATTATCTGAATATTAAAAAAAGAGTTGAAAACCGTAAAGTTATGGCAGTAGTTAAAGCCGATGCCTATGGACATGGAATGATTGACATTGTTAAAGCCCTTTCTTTATTAGGAAACAATCGCCCTGAATATTATGGAGTGGCATTAATTGAAGAAGCTGTAAAACTTCGGAAGGCAAAAATTATAAAAGAGCCGATTTTAACTTTTTCTCCGTTTGATTTTTCAGAAATTGATATTTATAAAAAGTATAAAATTTATTCATCAATTACTTCGAACAGACATTATTATCAATTAAGAAAATATAAAAGCACCACCAAACTCAGAATTCATATAAATATCGATACGGGGATGGGAAGACTCGGTATCAGATATGATGAAGCTTTGGAAACAATTTATAAATTGGCAAAATTAAAAAATGTAGAAATAGACGGTATATATACACATTTTGCAACGTCGGATGAAAAAGATAAAACTTTTGCAAATATTCAATTAAACAGATTCGAAAAAATTATCAGAGAATTAAAGAAAATGAATATAAATTCCGGTTTAATCCACGCTGCAAATAGTGGCGCTATTATCGATATGCCGAATTCATGGTTCGATATGGTTCGTCCCGGTATTTCTTTATACGGATATCCCCCTTCATTAGTTACACCGGAATCGATAAAACTTAAACCTGTTATGTCTTTAATTTCATCTATCGATAATATCAAAAAAGTAAAAAAGGGCGAATCGGTAAGTTACGGCAGAAAATATTTTGCAAGTAAAAACATGAACATAATCAGTATTCCAATCGGTTATGCAGACGGCGTAGTAAGAACGTTAACCAACAATATTCCCGGTATTCTTAAAGGGAAAATTGTCCGGCAAATAGGCAGAATTACAATGGATAGAATTTTATTCGATTCTTCTAATTTAAATGTGAAAATCGGAGATAAAATTATTCTCTTAGGTAAAAAGGGTCATTTGCAAATTACTGCGTGGGATTGGGCAACTAAATTAAATACTATCCCTTATGAAATAACATGCGGTATAAGCAAAAGAGTGCCAAGGGTATATGTATAAAATTATCAGTGTTACATAAAAATTTAGAGTAACTTAAAATGGATTTTATCAAACAATACACAATACAAGCAATTATGACCGCTGCTAATAATTTGCGTTTAAGCTCTGAAAAAATTGAAGTAGTTGCATTAATAAGAGAACATATTTTAACATGTAAAAACGTCCAAACCGAAATTCAAAAATGGAAAAAGGTAACCGAGTTTTCAAAATTCGCAATTAAATTAGGAGAAATTTATAATTATATAAGCAATGGGAATATCGACTTTCTTAAAATTACCGATCATTTCAAAACCCAAAGTCACAATCTTGTTAGAGAATTAAGCCATTTGCTTGATATTGTTACTCCCTTATCGTATAGGGAAATTATGTTAAGAACTGAAAACCTGAATAATCAAGATGAATTACAAGATGAACAAACATTTCTTTACGAATCGAGGAATGAAATTCCGGAAACAGTAAAAGGGAAAGATGAACCGGAAGAAACGTCTGCCGAGACCGAAAGAAACGAACTCAAAGAACACTTTATTTTGGACGATTTAAAAACAAATATTAATTTTATATTTGAAAATTTTGTTGAATCGGTATTAAAACCAATTGAAGATTTAGATGATTTTATTATCAGATTAGGCAGCAATAATTACTCGGAAGGAGAATTAAATAAATTTGCAGATATTCTTCGCACAAATGCAAATTTATCGAAGAGGGTCGAACTCGAAATTTTAACCAATATGCATCTTACATTATTAAATGCATTGAACGTTATCAAAAATAAATTGTTAACCGTCGATGAAATCACAATAGAGGCAATGCGCTCTTGTTTGATTGTTATAGTTGCGGTTGTCCGAGAAAAAGATGTGGATATTTCTTATTATCTCGATAAGGCGGAGAAATTTGGAAAATTTTTAAAAAATATAAAGGACTAATTATGGATTTATTTGTTGTAATAATGGCCGGCGGTGTTGGTGCTAGATTTTGGCCGCGAAGTAGGAAAAGAAATCCGAAACAATTGATTAAGATTTTTGGCCATAATACTATGCTCCAAGATACTGTAAGAAGATTAGATGGAATGGTTGAAAAAGAAAATATTTTTATAATCACAAACAGAATTCAGAAATTAAAAATTAAGGAGCAGCTGCCTGAAATACCTGAAACAAATATTATTGACGAACCATTTGGGAAAAATACAGCCGCTTGTATTGGGCTTGCGTCGGTAATTATCCAAGGTAAGAATCCTAATGCGGTTACACTTATTCTTCCTGCAGATCATCTAATTCAAAATAAAGAAGCATTTAAACAAAATATTATTTCGGCGGCAAAATTCGCTGAAAAATCAAAGGGTTTAGTTACTATCGGAATTGTGCCTACAAGACCTGAAACAGGTTACGGTTATATCCAAATTAACGAAAAAGTGATTGATAAAAACTTTCACAAAGTAAATACATTTGCCGAAAAACCTAATTTGGCAACGGCAAAAAGGTTTTTAAAATCGGGTGATTTTATGTGGAACTCGGGTATGTTTATTTGGAGAATTGATGCAATCTTAAATGAAATTCAAAAGTATTTACCTGATTTATATGACGGACTTTTAAAAATTCAAAAGAATCTTGATACACCTGATTATTATAAAGTATTAACTAATGTTTACGGACAATTAAGAAATATATCGATCGATTATGGAATTATGGAACATTCCGACAATGTGTTTTTAATAAAAGGACATTTCGATTGGAATGATGTTGGAAGCTGGGAATCTGTTTATGAATTGGCACCTAAAGATAAGAAGGGTAACGGCGTTATAGGTGATGTTTATTTGTATAATACTGAAAAATCTTATATTTTTTCACCCGAAAAATTCACAGCGGTAATTGGTGTTGAAAATTTAATAGTTATTAACACATCCGATTCACTGCTTATATGCAATAGAGATAATGCACAAGAAGTAAAACAAATTGTAGATTATTTAAAAATGAAAAAACGTGATGAAATATTATAACAGAAGTAACGGAAAAATAAAAAATGTTATATCGGAACGGACAATAATTGATCTTGTTAAAGCCGGCAAAAATACTATTACCGTTTCATCCGGTGATATTATTACTCCGTTGGCAATGGATAAAATTAAATCGTTGGGAATATCAATAACTTCAGAACAAGAAGACGCAACTTCCGGACAAAACTTAAATCTGTCAAATCTTTCTCTTAATTCCGATAAAATTGCCGTTGGTTCCGATCATACCGGTTATAAATTAAAATCTTTATTAAAAAAATATTTAACGGATAAATCTTTTGAAGTTATCGATGTAGGTACTAACAATGAGGAATCGTGCGACTATCCCGATTTTGCCTTTGAAGTTGCAAAAAAAGTTCAATCGGGTGAAGTAAAATTCGGTATTATTATCGACGCAACTGGAATACCATCGGCAATAACCGCAAATAAAATCCCTACTATTCGTGCTGCTACATGTTATAATGAATTTTCTGCAAAAAGTGCCAGAAAGCATAACAACGCAAATATAATTGTACTTGGGGCAAAAACACTTGGCGAAGAATCTATTAAATCGATTTTGGATGTTTGGATAGATAACGATTTCGAGGGCGGGAGACATCAAAGAAGATTAGATAAAATAACCGAAATTGAAAATAAATTTTCGAGAAACAATCCCTTGCATTAATATTGATTATTTTTTGTTTAAATTTGGCGTTAAAATTTTAACCGTATCTCAAGGATTGAATTGCTAATCTCAAAATCTGAAATAGTTTCAATTTCTTCATTAAATAAAAGTACTTACTTATTAGTAGTTAATTCTCAACATATTGCTTCTATATCTAAGCCGGGTCAATTTTGTAATGTTAAAGTTTCCGAATACACCGCTCCATTGTTAAGAAGACCGTTAAGTATTTCATACGTTGAAAATGGAAATATATCTTTTATATTCAATGTAGTTGGGGAAGGCACCAAGATATTATCCGAAAAAGAAATTGGCGACACTTTAGATATACTTGGACCATTAGGAAACGGCTTCAATTATACTACCGATTATGAAACCGCAGTAATTGCAGCCGGCGGTATGGGAGTGGCTCCTTTTCCCTTTCTTTCGAAAGTTATTTTTAATCATAAAAAAATATTAAGTTTTATCGGCGGCAGAACAAAAAATGATGTAATTACTTACGGAATGCACAACGTACATACCGCAACAGACGACGGTTCATTAGGATTAAAAGGAACAGTTATAGACTTGTTGGAAACAAATAAAAATATTTTCGATAATAAAAAAATAAAAATATTTGCTTGCGGACCATATCCGATGTTAACGGCAATACAAAAATTCAGCATAAAAAATAAGATTAATTGTGAAATATCGCTCGAAGGTATGATGGCTTGCGGATTTGGTATTTGTCAAGGCTGCCCTATTCCATCTTCCAAAGATGACGGATATTTATTGATGTGTAAAGACGGACCGGTTTTCAATGTAAAGGATATCATATTATGAACAACGTCGATCTAAAAGTAAAAATCGGAAATATCGTACTGAAAAACCCTGTTATATTAGCATCTGGTACTGTCGGTTACGGCAGCGAAATATCCGAGTTTATCGACCTTTCAACAATCGGTGCTATCATAACAAAATCAATTTCATTAAAGCCGCGAAAAGGTAATCCGCCGCAAAGAATCGTTGAAACAGCTTCAGGTATGTTGAACGCAATCGGTTTAGCCAATATCGGTCTAAAAAAATTTATAACCGAAAAAATTCCGTTATTAAAAAAAACTAAAGCTACAGTTATATGTAACATCGCAGCAAGCAGCATCGACGAATATGTTGAATGCACAAAAATATTAAATGAAGAAGAGACGATAAAAGCATTCGAAATAAATGTTTCTTGTCCCAATGTAAAAGACGGCGGGTTAATTTTCGGCAATAATCTTAAGTATGTCGGGGAAATTACATCTAAAGTAAAATCTGCAACAAACAAGCCGATCATTGTTAAACTTTCACCAAATAACGCTAAAATATCCGACTTTGCCGAAGTTGTAAAAACAGAAGGCGGCGATGCCGTTTCTGCTATCAATACACTAATAGGAACTGCATTCGATATCCGGAGCAGGAAACCAAAGTTAAAAAACGTTACAGGCGGACTATCGGGACCTGCTATAAAACCGATCGCGCTTGCAAAGGTTTTGGAAATAAGTCAAAAAGTTGATATCCCGATATTAGGCGTTGGTGGAATTATGAATTGGGAAGATGCCGTTGAATTTATGATAGCCGGTGCATCGGCAATTCAAATTGGTACCATTAATTTTATAAATCCCTATGCAGCAATAGAAATTATTAGAGGACTTGAACAATATTGCTATGACTCATCCATTGAAAAAATATCCGAATTAACTGCATCACGGGTTCTATAATGAACGTTGAAAAAGCTTTACGCAAACTTTATTCAATGCATAAATTCGGAATAAAACTCGGGTTGGAAAAAACTATTAATTTGATGAATTATTTAGGCAGCCCTCAAAAAAATTTCAAGTCGATACATATTGCAGGCTCCAACGGGAAAGGAAGCACCGCTTCTTTTATGGCAAGTATTTTAATGGAAGCCGGTTATAAAGTGGGCTTGTACACTTCCCCCCACCTAATACGTTTTAATGAAAGAATTAGAGTCAATAAAATTGAAATCCCCGATAAATATATAGCCGAATTTATTTTTTCAAATGAAAGATATATTGATATAAACAAACCGACTTTTTTTGAAATAACAACTGCAATGGCATTTAAATATTTTTCCGATGAACACGTGGATATTGCCGTCATAGAAACAGGATTAGGCGGACGATTAGATGCTACTAATATAATAATCCCTTTAGCCGCCGTTATTACAACTGTTAACTTGGAACATACAAACATTTTAGGCACAACAATAGAAAAAATTGCTGCGGAAAAAGGAGGTATTATAAAAGAAAGAATACCGGTACTTTGCGGAATTATTAAAAATGATGCTAAAAATATTTTGCGGAAAATTGCAGATTCAAAAAATGCAGAAATAGAATTCTTAGATGAAAGATTAGAAATAAAAAACTCTTATGTGAAAATTATAAGTGCTGGTTTTAATTATTATATTTATAAAACTTCGCTACCGGGTGAATATCAAAAATTAAATGCCGCATTAGCAATATATACTTTATACAAAGTTCTATCCGTAACAAATCAGAAAATTATTAATAGAGGTATTGGAAATATTGTGGAGAATACCGGTTTTTATGGACGATACGAAATTTATAATAGAAGTCCGCGAATAATATTGGACGGTGCGCACAACGTTTCGGGAATAAAAGCATTTTTAAGTCAGTTCAAAAAAGAAAAACTTAAATACAAAAAATGTTTTTTAATATTCGGAGCTATGAAAGATAAAAATTTACCGGATATGTTAAATTTATTGAAACCTTATTTCGATAAAATTTTTATAACAAGTATTAATTATGAAAGGGCAGCATCAACAGATTTGTTAAAAGGTTTATGTGATGATCTTAACATAGCTGCCGAAGTTTTACGGAAACCATGGAACTTCATTATTAATTTTACTCACAAAAATAATAATAATTGTTTGGTTGTTTTAGGTAGTATTTATATACTTGGAGAAATAAAATTAAAGTTATTAAATAAAATTTCTTGACATTTTAAACTAATTAAACTAATTTTTCGATGAACCTTCTTGTTCCTTTCAACAAGTTCAAAATAATATTAAGAACAAAATCGATGATCAAACGAATATCCCCGTAAATAATATATAAACAAAAATTAAAACAAATATTTTTAACAATTTATAGGACTACATGATGCCAATGGACATTTCCGAACTTCAATCTAAAAAGATTGTTGACCTGTATCATATTGCAAAAGACTTAAAACTTACAGGTTATAGTGATTTACGAAAACAAGAATTAATATTTAAAATATTAGAAGCACAAACCGAAAAAGATGGTTTAACTTTTTCTAAAGGAGTTCTCGAAGTACTTTCCGACGGATATGGTTTTTTAAGATCAGTTGAGTACAATTATCTGCCTTCGCAAGATGACATTTACGTTTCCCCTTCACAAATAAAACGTTTTAGTATGCGGACAGGCGATTTTGTTAACGGACAAATTAGACCTCCAAAAGAAGGAGAAAGATTTTTTGCTCTATTACGGGTTGAAGCTATTAGTGGTAAAGACCCCGACTCGATACGCGGAAGGACTTTATTCGATTACCTTACACCCCTTTACCCAACTAAAAGACTTTATCTTGAATCTGTTCCGGGAGAATATTCGATGAGAATAATTGATTTGCTGGCACCTATCGGGAGAGGTCAGAGAGGTTTAATTGTTTCACCTCCTAAAAGTGGAAAAACCGTGCTGCTTCAAAAAATGGCAAATTCAATTACAAGAAATCATCCCGATGTAAAATTAATTATGCTGCTGATTGATGAGCGTCCTGAAGAAGTAACCGATATGCAAAGATCCGTACAAGCCGAAGTAATCAGTTCTACTTTCGATGAGCCCGCAGAACGGCACGTACAAGTCGCTAACATGGTAATTGAAAAAGCTAAAAGAATGGTCGAAGCCGGTGACGATGTGATTATTTTATTGGATAGCATAACCCGCCTCGCCCGTGCACATAATACTGTTATTCCTCATAGCGGTAGAATTCTTTCCGGTGGTGTAGATTCGAATGCATTGCAAAAGCCTAAAAGATTTTTCGGAGCTGCAAGAAATACCGAAGATGGCGGAAGCCTTACTATTATTGCTACTGCATTAATTGAAACAGGCAGTAGAATGGATGAAGTTATTTTTGAAGAATTTAAAGGTACCGGCAATATGGAGTTGCTGCTTAGCCGGGATTTATCCGACCGCCGGATTTTCCCTGCAATTGATGTAAACAAAACCGGTACAAGAAAAGAAGAACTATTATTAACTGAAGAAGAATTAAATAAAGTTTGGATTTTAAGAAAAATACTCAGCGAATTTGACTCAGTGGAAGCAATGAAATTTTTAATTGATAAAATGAAGGGTACAAAAAATAATAAAGCTTTCTTAATGAGTATGAATAGTTGAATCTTTTAAAACAATAAAGTTTTAAAAATTATTTCACTCAATTTTTTTAATTACAAATTTTTTAGTACACGGGGTAACGTCAATAACGTCATACCATTTTTTATAAGATTTACATCAAATAATTTTAATTTCCAATAATCGAAAAGATAAATTGTTGAAAAAAATATTGATTTTGTTTTTGATCTTTAGCAGTATAATTGTCGCACAGCATCGAAAACGACCATTCATACATTCACATTTTCATAAATCAATTCTGTTTATCGAAACAAACATTTTTCCTACGGATACTATTCCACAAATTAATTTTTCTTATAAAATTTCTTATGAACGTCTTGTTTTTAAAAAAACAGGGGAAGTATTCAAAAGCGGGATAGAATTAACATTTGGAATTTATAAAAATAAAAAGTTGATTTTTACTTCTTTTGTGAATAAAAATATTGAATTAAAAAAATACAAAAAAACTTTATCGTCAACATCATTTTTACAAGGATTAACAAAAGTTTCATTAGAACCAGGACAATATATTGTGAAGCCGGAACTAAATTTGTTAAATGCACAAAACACTTTAACGTTAGAACCCTTCCCACTAAAGGTATTGCCCTCAAACAAATATCGTATTATTAAACCGTTAGTGGTTTATTCTGCAAATAACAGATGCAAAAACCGGTTAAATTTGGTTTTAGCTAACGATAAAAGCGATATCCCTTTTTCTTCAAAAAAATATTCTTTGCTTATTCCGGTTACTAATACTTCGGTAAATTTTATTAATATAAGTATATTTCAAAACAATAAAATTGTAATAAAAAAAAGATTAAATTCGCTTATTTTATTAAAGTTGAATTTAGTTGAATGCGATGGCAAAATTTCAGTAAATAATAAAGGCAATAAAAAAATAAATAATTTTCTACTTAAAAATGTTAATTTAAAGCTTTTAGAAGACAGTGTAAAAATTAATATTTCGACAGATAAAGTTAAAAGAAGTTTTCATTATAAAGTCGTTTGGTTGAATAAACCATTCGTGTTAAATAATCCCAGAATGGCTATTAAATTAGTTAAATATTTTAAAGGGGCAAAGGTCGTTGATAGCCTTTTATCTTTTAGCTCGAACGATTATTATAAAAAATTAGTCAATTATTGGAAGAAATTTGACCCCATAAAAAAAACTACATTTAATGAATTGATGAACGAATTTTATACACGGGCAGATTATGCTATTAAACATTTCAGCTCGTTAAACGGATTGAATGGCGCTTTAAGTAGCAGAGGACAAATTTACATTAAATTAGGTCCGCCTGATAGAATAAGTCGTGATTATTCTGAAAAAAATCAAATCATCGAAATTTGGAAATATTCTAAATTAAAAGAAAAATTCTATTTTATTGACAGAACAGGATTAGGAAATTTTAAATTTCTTAAATGATTATGAAAACATTTGTGTTTACTTGCGGCGATATAAATGGAATTGGACCTGAAATCAGCTTAAAGGCTTTTAACCGGATATATGACCCCAAAAAATATAAACTGATCTTTATTATTCCCAAAAATATTTTTAATTTTTACAAAGAAAAAATTCCGCTCCAATTCGATTATGAAATTGTTAATACAATTAGCGAATCGAATATAAAAAATTCCAAAGTTACAATTTTAAATATTGGTAACGCTGTTTTTAACATCGGTACGTCCACAAAAGAATCGGGAACATTCAGTTATAAGGCAATAATAAAAGCTATTGATTTGACTTATAACAGAAAAATTGCCGATGCAATAATAACGGCACCAATTTCCAAACAAGCTTTTAAAATGGCGGGAATTCAATATCCCGGTCATACTGAATTGTTAGCTGATAAATGTAAAATTAAAAAATTTGCCATGATGTTTCTTTCTAAAAAATTCAGAGCTGCACTTTCTACCATACATGAACCAATTAAAAACGTACCAAAATTATTAACTAAAGAAAAGATTAAAAATATTATCCTGATTGTTGATAAATCTTTGAGATACGATTTTAAAATTAAGAATCCCAAAATTGCAATACTCGGGTTAAATCCTCATGCCGGTGAAAACGGTGAAATTGGCAGTGAAGAATTAAACATAATAATACCGGCAATTAAAGAAACCAATAATGCAAATTTATTTGGTCCCTTTGTTCCGGATGCTTTTTTTGCTAACCGTAAATTTAGAGATTTTGATGTTGTTATCGGGATGTATCATGATCAGGTTCTGATACCTTTTAAAATGCTTAATTTTTCCTCAGGAGTTAATTTTACCGCCGGTTTGCCGATAGTTCGTACTTCACCCGATCATGGAACTGCTTTTGATATTGCAGGTAAAAATATAGCTGATTATAAAAGCCTTGCCGAAGCTTTTCAATATGCACTTGAAATTTGTAATAATAGAGAATTTTGAACAATGGATACACCGCCTTATTCAAAATTAGCCCTTTTTTATAATCATATTATGCGATCAATAAATTATGAAAATTGGGCGGATTATATTTTTCAATTATCACATTGTTCAAATGGCAAAATAAATAAAGTTTTAGAATTAGCTGCCGGCAATTGCGTACTTGCGAATTTACTTCAAAATCATTTTAAAAATATTTTTGTCTGCGATAAATCTATTCAAATGTTGAACAATGTTAAACAGGACAATCTTTTAAAAGTCTGCTGCGATATGGTTTTTTTACCACTTAATATAGAATTTGATTTTATTTTTTCTACTTTTGATAGTATAAATTATTTAACAAATGAATTTCTTTTGAATAAATTTTTTAAGGGTATTAAATCTGTAATTTCAAATGATGGGTGTTTTACTTTTGATATTAGTCTGAGAAATAATAGTTTGAAAAATGTCCGTTATTTAAATAGAACCGGAGAATATGAAAAAATAAAATACAGACAAAAAAGTATATATAACGAGTCTACACAAATTCATCTTAATGAATTTGATATAATTATGCCGGATGGGAAAAAGTATAAAGAAATTCATAAACAGCGTATTTATGATTTTAATTTTTATTTTGATATAATTGAAAAAAATGGGTTGTACGTAAGCGAATGTTTCGATGCATTTACTTTTGACGATGCATCTCCTAATTCCGAACGCGCACAGTTTATTGTTAAAAAGGAGTCTGAGTGATGTTAATTTTTAATAATGTCGATTTTGATTATCCGAATCAACCCGTATTTCAAAACTTAAATTTTCAATTAAAAGAAGGTGAATTTGCTTTTGTTATAGGGAAAAGCGGTTCGGGGAAATCGACATTTCTCCAATTAATTTATATGGATATTTTACCGAAGTCGGGTTATATACAAATCGGCGAGTTCTCAAGCGATACCATTAAACCAAAAAAATTACCGTTATTAAGACGAAAACTCGGAATCGTTTTTCAAGATTTCAAGCTTTTAGAAGATAGAAATATTTATAACAATTTATCATTTGTACTTCAGGTAACAGGTACACCTAAAAAACTTTTTAAAAAAAAAATTTATAATGCACTATCAGAAGTCGGCTTATCTCATAAACAACACAATATGCCGTCACAACTTTCGGGCGGAGAAAAACAGCGAATTTCAATTGCACGTGCAATATTAAATGAGCCAATGTTAATTTTAGCTGATGAACCAACCGGTAATTTAGATCCTGAAACTTCTTACGAAATATTGAAAATTCTGGCTAAAATTAATTCGAGAGGAACGTCAGTAATTTTTGCAACTCATAATTATGAGCTTGTTCGAAAACATAAAGCAAAAATTGTAAAACTTGTTGACGGCAAAGCAATTAATGTAATACTAAAAAGACGAACAGAAACTAATGGATAATTATTTGAAATATTTACAGCATATTACTAAACTTTCTTTTCGTTTAGAGTATAAAGCAGATAAATTATTTCTATTCGTTAAAATTTGACTAAAAAAAACAATTAATATTTCTGTTCTTCTTGCAATTTACCATCCAAATCAAAAATTCGTTTATATAAAACTTTTCCTCTTTTATAATATACCTCGTATTCTACCCTTCCAGTTTGGTAAAATCCTATTGATAAGTCCTCTAAAAGACCGTCACGATAATTTTCTTTTAATTTTACTTGTCCGTTTTCATAATAATGAACGGAAAGACCCTCTAATTTTTCGCTTTTATATGAACACTCAGCTTTCATTTTGCCGTCATCATAATACCTTTTAACAATCTTAACAGCTTCTTGATTATCTTTAGAGTTAAATATTCCACTCCCTCTATTTTTCGGTTTTAAAAAAATAGTAACTTTTACAAAATCTTTTACTCTTTTTCCAATTGAATAGAAAATCATATCAATTTATATTTTAAAAATATTTATTTACAAATTAGATGTTTTTTATATAAAAATGCATATAAAATGAAACATTTTTGATTATGCCGTTTAATAGTTCGGTTATTTAACTTAATGTTTTGGCTCTTTTCTAAAAGGGGATAAATTTTTAGATGAAATGTTTAAATATATTCGGTGTTTTAAGAAAAACAATTCCTAAACGAGAATTAAATACAGATAGGACCAAATGCTTTATATATTAAGTAATTACCGGTAATTGAGCCTTATTTTTCTCTAGTAATTACAAAATCTATCAGCATTTGTAATGCTGACTTGACTTCAGAATCAGGGAAAATTTCCAATTGCTTTTTAGACTTTTCAGCAAAACGGGAAGCGACTTCAGACGCATATCCAATACCATCGTTCATTTTAACAAAGTTTATAATTTTTTGAACGTTATCTTTTTTATTATTCTTTTTTATCAATTTACGAATATATGTCTTTTGACTCCCATCAATCTTGTTCAAAGAATAAATTAACGGAAGGGTAATTTTCTTTTCTTTTATATCTCCCCCCAAAGGTTTTCCGATCAAATTGGATGTTCCGATATAATCTAATATGTCATCACGTATTTGGAAAGCCATGCCAAGGTTTTCGCCATAATTTTTTAAAGCATTAATAATATCTTCATTATCGGTTGCACTTTTCGCACCGATTACACAACAAGTAGAAAGCAGTGAAGAAGTTTTATCGGAAATAATTTTATAATATGTTTTTTCATCAATATCCAATTTTTTTGTTTTACTAATTTGGAGCAATTCCCCTTCTGACATTCTTCTAACCGAATCAGTTACGGTTTGTAAAAAATCGAAATCGTTATATTCCACGGCAAACATTAAACCACGCGAAAGAAGATAGTCTCCCATTAACACACCAACCTTATTTTTCCAAATAGCATTGATAGAGGGCAATCCCCTTCTTTTTTCAGCACTATCAACAACATCGTCATGAATTAAAGTTGCAGTGTGAAGTAATTCAACCAATGTTGCACCGCGATAACTTCTTTCGGAAATTCCACCGGCAATTTTACTTGCCAACAGAACCAAAATTGGACGAACCTTTTTGCCTTTTTGCCTTAAAATATATTTTGCTATTAAATCAACTAAAGCAACTTTCGATTTAAGCGATTGCTTAAAAAGAATATTAAATTTAGCAAGCTCAGCTTTAATAGGTATGCTTATTTCGTTTAAGTTAGTCTTTCGCAACTTTTTTCTGTGCAAATTTTGAAACAAAAATACTTATTTCATACAATAATAACAAAGGAATAGAAAGCGCAATTTGTGAGACAGGATCTGTGCCGGGGGTTAATATTGCAGCTAAAAATAGAATAACTACAATGGAATGACGTCTATATTTTCTCATAAGTTGTGGTTTAAGTATTCCTAATTTAGATAACAAAAATGAAAGTACCGGCAACTCAAAAACTATACCGGAACCTATCATTACACTAAGTATAATAGAGAAATATTCGTCTATTGCAAATTTGTTCTCTATAATTTTTGAACCAAATTGCTCGGCAAATTTTAACATTAGCGGCAGCATGATAAAATATGCAAAAACAACTCCGACAAAAAAACATATCGAAGAAAACACAACAATAAATGTTATAAAATCTTTTTCTTTTTCTTTAAGTGCCGGAGCAATAAATTTCCACGTCTGATAAAAGAAGTTCGGAATACTAACAACAAATCCGGTTATTATAGCAATTTCCACAAAAACGAAAAGCTGCCCGAAAGGCCTAAGGTTTTGAAGTTGGATATGCTCCATTCTCGCAGGTCTTAACAATATTACGTCTACTAAAGGATTAATAAATATCCACGCAATTATTGTACCTACTACAATGCCGATTATGGAATAGATAACACGCCAGCGAAATTCTTCAAGATGTTCAAGAAATGTCATCTCGCCTTTAGGAGCTTTAAATTTTTTGAACATTGCAGATTATTTCACATCGAAATTTTTTAATACAAATTCGAATATAATGGAAATTTTGAGCATAATTGATTAACATTTTTTTTAATAGCATTTAATTCGTCTTCATTATCACAATTATTAATAGCCTTATTAATAAATTCTGCAATCTGTTCCATCTCAGATTCTTTCATACCGCGTGTTGTAATTGCAGGAGTTCCAATTCTTATTCCGCTAGTAACAAAAGGAGATTTCGTATCGAATGGAATCATATTTTTATTTACCGTAATCCCCGCCAAACCAAGAATTCTTTCAGCTTTTTTACCGCTTATATTTTTATTGGTTAAATCTACCAACATCAAGTGATTGTCTGTTCCGCCCGATATCACATCAAAATCATATCCCATTAATTTTTCAGCGAGAACTTTAGCATTTTTAATAACTTGTTCAGCATATAATTTGAAAGAATCTTCTAAAGCTTCACCAAATGCTACTGCTTTTGCCATAATAATATGCATAAGAGGACCGCCTTGAATACCAGGCATTACAATACTATCAAATACTTCAGACATCAACTTAACTCTATCGCCTTTATGTGTTTTAATACCAAGTGGGTTTTCCCTATCCTTCCCGACTAATATTATTCCCCCGCGAGGTCCTCTTAAAGTTTTATGAGTAGTTGAAGTAACAACGTCGCAATACGGAAGTGGATTATTAAGCAATCCTTTAGCAATTAACCCGGCTGGATGAGCCATATCCATCATTAAAAAAGCATTTACTTTATCTGCAATTTGACGAAATTTTGCATAATCCCATTCACGTGAATAAGCACTGGCACCGGCAATAATTAATTTAGGTTTTTCTTTTTCTGCTAAATCTTCAATTATATTATAATCTAATAATTTTGTATCACGATTCAACTTATAACCAACTGCTCTGTAAAGTTTACCGGAAAAATTAACAAATGAGCCGTGCGTTAAATGCCCGCCATGGTCCAAGCTTAAACCGAGAATTGTATCACCTGGTTTTAATAAAGCCATATAAACAGCCATATTAGCTTGTGAACCGCTATGTGGTTGAACATTAACATATTCTGCACCGAATAATTTTTTCAATCTATCACGTGCAATATTTTCAGCCATATCAACATATTGGCAACCGCCGTAATATCTTTTACCTGGATAACCTTCGGCATATTTATTGGTTAAAACAGAACCTGCGGCAGATAGAACCGCAGGGCTAACAAAATTTTCCGATGCAATTAGTTCTAAATTATTTTGCTGCCTCGAAAGCTCTAATTGTGCAACGCTAAAAATTTCCGGATCATTTTTTAAATCATTATACATATTAATATTATATCTTATTTTTAATAATTTGGAACAGTGATAGTTCTATTAATCCATCCGTAACACTTGCCTTCAATTTTAATTGTAGTACCGGGTTTTAACTGTCTAAAGAAATAATCTTCTTTTTGCGGCACCGAAGAAGCAAGAGCATCAATTCTTCCGGCAGCAGAAGAAGAATATGACCCACCTAAATGATAAGCTATTTTATATGTGTTTACTGCCAATTGATAAACGACTCTATCCATAAATTCAAATCCGCAATTACGGGCGGCTTGCTCATAAATTGTTCCTAAAATATAATATGGATAATCCCACTTTGGATTTACTTTCTCGGCTTTCATCAAATATGAACGAGCAACGGAATATTGTTCTAAATTTTTATATATTATTGCAATATTAACGTAACTATCTTTATTGTTGGGTTGAAGCGAAATCAATTTTTTATATGATTGAATAGCTTCATTTGTTCTACCCAACTTATCATATACTCTTGCAATTTCTCTCCAATAATTTATTACATCCGGTGCTTTACTAATTAAAAATTTTAAGGGTACTAATGCACGTTTCCATTGCTGTGTACCAATACATAACGAGGCATATTTCCACGCCTTTTCAGTATTCGATTTATCTAAATCCCAAGCTTTTCCCGTTATATCGACCAACTGATTCTCATTTTCAGCCAAACTTTCAATTCGTGCAACCCACATTGCATTATGCGGATCTTCTTGTGATAATTTGGAATAAAGTTCAAGTGCCTTTATTTTATAATCGTTACTATCATTCGCATTTTCAATATACAGTCTTCCTAATAAATCTTTATAATAAGCTTCATCATCTATTTCTTTCCTAGAAGAAAATGCTTTTTTATATGCTGCAATTACTTTTTTTACGGAATCCTTTTTCCAAAATTCCATCACATAAGCTTTTCTTACTAAAAAGTTTCCCGTATTTGCAGTATCATATTTTACAGCCATATTGTATAATACCAAAATACTGTCATTTAACATTTTTTTTGTCGCAGGAGAAACCTTACCTGTAGTATCTGCATGCATTGTCCACATTATTTTTTCCATTTTAAGATAAGGATGATACTTTTCAAATGCATCCGGCTTAGTTTTTAATAGTTTCCAACCATGTTCAAGTGTCCAAGTATTATACTCTTTGTTTTTATATGACTCAAAAAACAAGCTGGCTTCAACCATTATGTTCACGCTATCTTGTACGCTAATATTAGTAACGACAGGTTTAGCGTATGATAATCCGGATATAAAAAGAATTGCTAATAAAATTCTAAGTGTTGACTTCAATTTTTTAACCCTCATATTAGTAAATATTATCTTCTTCTACTGACAAACCAAAGTTGTCCAAAATTAATTGTAAAAGAAGCTCTAAAAACATTTTCTTTCAATAAATTCGAATCGGTAACTCCTCTTATACCGTACTGAAATCCCACATCAATAGAATTACTGATTCCCATTGGTACGGAAAAACCGAAATATAATGAATATTGGTTTATCCCAATATTTTTTATATCAAATTGAGTTTGTTCAAAGCTTAAACCAGCTCTATAACTGAACTGTTCCCAAAATGA
>CAZXJG010000024.1:0-12118 GCA_964640985.1 uncultured Melioribacteraceae bacterium
GAATCCATAGGTTTTGGTACTGGGTGGCAAAAAGATTTCCTGATCTTTTAACTGGTTGTCGCCCTGTATCATTCAAAGAAAATTTAATTAAAGCCGGTTTTGAAATTGAAAAAGATATAGAAATTAGTCAAAATACATTTCCGTCAGAAATTATTAAAGCGAGAAAAGTGGATAGAAAATGATAGAAAATGAAATAACAAACGCACAACAGAAAATATAGGGCATTTGGCAGATAGAACTAAAAATGAAGATAATAGTAATTTATAAACATACGGTAAATTGAAAATGATGAGCGTTGAAATGCCAAACGCCTCATATTCAAACCGTTATGTGCAAGGCAGGTAGGCAGTCAAATTTGAAATTTTAATAAAAAAAGCGGAAGCATTTTTATTACCTCCGCTTAATAGGGTAAATTAAGAGCAAAATTTTATATTTTAATTTTTTTTGTTTTTATCGTCATATAATAAAAAGCCGGAATTACAAACAACGTTAATATTGTAGAAACAATTAAACCTCCAATACTAACAACACCCATCGGAATTCTCATTTCTTTTCCGGCAGTTCCAATGCCCAATGCCATCGGCAGCATGCCGAGTATTAATGCAAGTGTCGACATAATAATAGGTTTTAGTTTTGTAGGGCACGCTTCAATTAAAGCATCTTTTACATTCATTTTTTTATTTCTTACAAGCTGATTTGTATAATCCAGCATAAGAATTGCATTATTAACAACAATACCAATGAGCATTATTATAGCCATCAAAGATGTTATGGCAAAAGAAATATTAGTATAATACAACGATGCTAAAACACCGATAAGAGCAAGCGGTAAAGTTAAAAGAATAAAGAAAGGCTGTAAAAAACTTTCCAAAATAGCCGCAAGCAGCATATAAGTAAGCAGAATGGCTAAAATAAATGCGAATACCATATCACTTACCATCGAGTTCATCATTTCAACATTTCCCGCCCATTTAATTCTGTAGCCGCGTGGGAAATTTATTTCTTTCAGTCTTTTATTTATTTCGTTCGTAACATTACCCAACGGCACGCCAGGCGAAGGAGAACCGGTAAATTCAATTGCCGGATATTTGTCGCGATGAATGATTTTCGTGTAACCTTTAGTATATTTAATTAAAGCTAATTGGTTAAGTTTATAAACTATCCCTGCTCGCGAAACAATTGGAATTGCCGCAACTTTTTCGGGGCTGTTTACCGATTTATCATTTAACGTTACCGTAATATCATATTCATTTCCATTTTCTCTATATTTTGTAGAATGCAGTCCTTCAATTGAAGCCCGTAATGTAAATGCAATTTCCTGAGCGGAAATACCGGCTTGCGCCATCTTCACTCTATTTGGAATAACAGTTAACTGCGGTTTTCCTTCGCGGGAACTTTGGTTTAAGTTAATTAAACCGGGCACACTTTTTATTTTTGCCATTATTTTGTTTTTCAATTTAGCTACTTCATTTAAATTCGGACCCAAAACAAAAAACTGAATCGGCGACATATTTTGTCCCCCCATCGAAGCCCCATAATTCACAGTTATTCGGGCATTCGGTACATCTGCTAATTGTTTAACAAAAATCGCAATCATATCTTTTAATGTTTTTTCCCTTTTATCAGCATCAACTAATTGAACATCCATTCGAGCCATATTTGTACCGGTATTCAGGTTGTTAATTAAACCGAGATTAGTAACAATATGCAATACCTCTTTATGATGTTTTATCTTATTTTCAATCTGCCTCATCACTAAGCCGGTTTCTTTTAAATTATAACCTTCCGGTAATTCAACATTGATTGAAATTTTCCCATTATCGAGATGCGGTACAAAATCGAAACCGATTTTTGGTCCGTAAAAAATTACCGATGCAATAAAAAGTATGAAAGAACCTGCAATAATAGCAAAACTTGTTGTTTTATTTTTTAATGATTTACGCAATAGTTTTCTGTAAAATTCATCCCACGATTTATAAAAATCGTTTACCTTTTTCCCGAATGCACTTTGTTTTTCGCCGTGACCAATCATTAATGATGCCAACATCGGAGTAAGTGTAAACGAATAAAGTAACGAAAAAATGGTTGCAAATGATGTTGCGAGAGCCAACTCCCTTAAAAACCTTCCTACAATTGACGACATATTAGCTATCGGTAAAAACACAACAAGATTGGTAAGTGTTGCGGCTATAACGGCAACGGCAACTTCAGTTGTACCTGATAATGCGGCTTCCTTTGAGCTTTTACCCATATTCCGGTGTCGGAAAATATTTTCCAAAACAACAACCGAATTAGCTACCAGAACTCCGACAGCTACCGTTAAACCCATTAAGGTCATCATATTTAACGTCATACCGAATATCTTCAGTAAAAAGAAGGTAGATATAATTGAAGCGGGCATTGTTACCGCAACAATAAAAGTTGAACGGATGTTTGCCAAAAATAGAAATAGAATAATTGAAGTAAATACAACACCGAGAATAATATTACTCATAGTATCGTTTACAGTATTACGAGTAAAAATGGATTTATCATTTATTATTTTTAAATGAACTCCTGCGGGCAGCGATGCTTGAATATCGGGAATTGCTTTTCTTACTGCTTCGGCAACTTGCACTACATTACCATCTATACTTTTTATTATTCCGAGACGCACAACGTTATTATAACGCAAATTTTTTGCTGCATCAAAATAGGTTGCACGTTGACGAATATCTTTACCTGCGTCTTCAACCTTAGCAATTTGGCTTAATTTCTTGTATCCGAAGGGGGTCGGTATCTGTAAATTTCTTAAGCCTTTAAGGTTTTTATGAAATTGCCCTTCAAATCTTACAGTATATTCCTGCCCTTTTATTTGGAAATACCCGCCGGGAATATTAATATTATTAGATTGAAGAATTTGTAAAAGCTGCGGTAAAGAAATAAGATTTTCGTAAACTTCCCTATCGTTAAGAACAATCCGGATTTCTCTTTGCTGCCCACCGGTAATATTTACTTTTGCTACACCTGCTATTTGAGAAAAACGATCTTTTAATTGTTTGTCGGCAATCTCATAAAGTTCCCGCGGATCTACATTTCCGCTTAAAACCAAATCCATTATCGGGAACGCTCTTAAATCAATTTTTTGGACTATCGGCTTTTTAGCATTTTCAGGTAATTGGTTAATTATTTGGTCAACTTTATCTTTTACCTCTTGATTAGCAACATTTACATCTTTGGATAATTGAAATTCAAGTATTACGATTGATGCGCCGTTTAAAGAATATGATTCGATGCGTTTTATTTTACTAATTGTTGAAACAGCATCTTCAATCCTTTTTGTAATGAGGGTTTCGGTTTCTTTTGGAGCAGCTCCAGGATAAACTGTAGTTACCGTAACAAAAGGTATTTCAACATTCGGCATTTGATTAAGATTTAAATTAAAATAGGCAATTCCGCCAAAAATAATGAAAACAAAAATTAACATCGTCATCATTATCGGTCTATTTATCGAAAGTTTTGCTAGAAACATACCTTTTCTCCCCTATTTAACAACTTTAACTTTTGTGTTATTTTTTAACCGAGCGGCGCCTTCAACAATTAATTTATCGCCAACTTTCAAACCGTTTATAATTTCATAATTTACTCCGCTAAAATTACCTTCTTGAATATATTGCTCAACGGCATGAGAATTTTTTTCAAGAAATACATATAAACCTTTATCATTTTTCATAATTAAATGACGAGGCACTATAATTGCATTATCATTCTCATAAACAAGTATTTTAATATTAGCGATTGTACCGCTTTTCAGCACAAAATTATTGTTATTAAATATTACCATTGCATAAAATGCGTGGTGAAAGGGATCAACACTTAAAGAAACTTGTGTTACTTTTCCTAAAAAAGATTTTCCGTTAATTTCTGTAATTGCTTTCATTCCTTTTTTTATTTGAGAAACTTCATTTTGATTAACCCAAATTTTAGCACGCATCTTCTTAAGCTTTGCAATTGTAAATAAAGGCTTTTTCTTTTTAACAGCGTCGCCTTCATTTACAAAAATATCGGTAATTACTCCATTATAAGGAGCGTTGAGAAAAAGTAATTGATGCATTGTTTCATAATTTCTTTTATCTACTAAATATTTAGTGGTTATTGCATCAAGGTTCGATTTTGAAGTTTGCCCCGCTTTATAGAGGGCTTTTATTCTTTTATAATTTTTTTTAGAATTTTCAAAAGCGGCTTTAGCCTGTTGAAATTGTGAGGCTGGAGCATCTTCAGGAAATTTTATTATGGTTTGATCTTTTTTAACTTTATCGCCGGGTTTAAAATAAATTTTTTCTATTCTGCCGCCAATCCTTGCTCCGATAGTAGTTTGTTTTTCCGCTTTTAGAGTTCCATAAAAATTTAAATACTTCTTAAAATCCTGTTTTTTAATTGTACTAATTACAACCGGAATACCTTCTTTTTTTTGAATTTGCGCCATACTTTGCGACGGCTTTTTCTTTTTGGAACTGCAACCGGCAAAAATTGTAAGCGCAATAATTAAAATTGTAAAATATTTTGCCCTAACTAAATTTTTCTTTTTTCTCATTTTACTTTCCTCAATTCTATTTCAAATTTTTATTCTTCTAATTGTTTTTTGCAAATTCCAAATATTTCGGATTTAGTTCTCCAACTAATTTATCTAACTCTGCTTTCGCTATTATGTAATCGTGAATAGCTTTAATTCTATTTGTTTTTGCAATGCTTAATTCAACACTTGCATTTTTAATTTCCAATTGAGTTCCTGTTCCTTCTTTGTACCTTACTGTAGCAATTTTATATGCTTTTTCGGCTAATTTAACATTACTTTCCAAAGCGGTTATTTGAGATTGCACCCTTCGTAAATCGTTAATTTTTTCTTTTACTTGCGCTTTAATGAATTCATCGAATTTTTGTATTTGTTCTTGTGTTTGAAAAGTAGCAATTTTTGCCTGCTGAACTTTATGAGCAATTCTACCGCCTTTAAATATATTTAATGAAAAATTTATCCCAACCATCGCGGAAGAATAATTTTGAAATTTCCACCGGTTGGAACTGCCTGCAAACTTATAATTTCCAAATGCGGAAATTGTAGGCCAATACTCCGAACGGTCAATGTCAATCATTGCTTCAGCTATTTGCTTTTTTATCCGCAGCGTAGTTAAATCGAAGTTAAAATTTGAAGCTCTCTCGACAAAAACATTCGGATTAGTAATAATTTCCGGTTTATACGAAATTTTGCCTTTTATATCTATTGTAATCAATTGATCTATTCCAAGCAGCATTTTCAAACCGTCTTTGGCTTTTTCCAAAATATCTTGCAGTTCCAATACTTTCGGCTTGATATTCGCTACTTGAACTTTGACCTGTAATTCATCATAATCGGAAACCATTCCTTGTTTATGATAAGCTTCAATATTCTTTAAATTCTCTTCCGCGTTTTTTAATCTCGAGTTTACAATATCAAGTAAATTTTTAGTGAGTAAAACTCCATAAAAAGCTTTTTTTACATTGAACACCGTTTTTGCAACTGTGTTTTTTAATTGTTCTTTCGATAGTTTCAAATATATATTTGAAGCACCAATACCTCTAAAAACCGCCGAGTTAAACAGTATTTGTGTGATTTGCGCAGTTGCATCGTAGTTGTTTGTTTCTGCAAAAGCTTGTAGTTTGGTTTTAATGGGTTCGAACTTATTTTTATTAAACGGAATTACTTTCTCATCGAACAAAATACCGTAGGTTGCATTATTAAGCATGGCTCTAAAATCGGGGAAAGGCATTTTGGGTTTCGATATAAAATGAGTCAGATTTGCCGAAATGTCCAAACTGGGCAGCGCATACCCAAAGGCTTCATCAACAGCGGCTTCAGCTTTTTGAATTTCCATAGTCGCAATTTTAATATCACGATTATTTTCTAATGCTGTATGAATGGCTTCGTTCAAAGTAAAAACTTTTGTCTGCCCAAATATTGAAACCGCAAAAAAAACTAAAAGTACAACAAGCTTCCACTTTTTACCAACAATATAGTTAAACAACGTTTCCATAAATATTTTTCCTATTTATTTAATTTTTTAAGAATGAACTTATGTTTTTATACTATTTATCAAGTATGTAATAATTCTTTTTATAGTCTCTTCAATAGAAGTAAAATCTATTTCTTTCAGTAGAAGTACTCCGGAAATATCATAAAGTCTGTATTCAATGGACTGAATAATCAACATCAAATCTTCTGCAAAAATATTAGTATTATGTTTGCGGAAAATTTTTTTATTTATTCCTTCTTTCAAAATTTTTTTAAAAATTTGTTTTTGTTCAAGTTTAAATTCGGGATGTAATTCGGCAATCACTCTATTTATTTCTCTAAAAGATTTTATTGTAAGGGAATATTTACAACTCAAACCTTTTGTGTGGCGTATTAAGTGAATTGCACAATTAAATAGTTTATTTTGAACACTAATATTACTATTTAGAATTTGATATTGTTTTTCAAAATAAATTTTCGTGCTGTCATTTATCAGTTCGTCGAAAATAGCATCTTTGCTTTCGAAATAATAATAAAGTGAGTTTTTCTTTATTCCAACTTCACCGGCAATATCTTCTAATGTTGTTTTCTTGAAACCGTAAGTAGCAAATAACCTTCCGCCTGCTTCTTTGATTTGGTTACGCTTTTCTTGAAATTTATCCAATATATTTTTCTTAATTTTTCGAACTTTTGATATTTAAGTTCGAAACTTAAAATATTTTAATTTTATTTCCAAAATGTTTTAAATAAAAAAATAATTTATATTGACATCAAAAAAAAACATTTTCTTAAAATTTATTTATTGCAATACATTTTGTTACAATCAAACTCTGGAGTTAAAAATGCAAATTCAATTTATTGGTGCGGCAAAAACAGTAACCGGTTCTATGCATTTAATAAAAGCAAACGGTTATTCATTTTTATTAGATTGCGGACTTTATCAAGGCAAAAGAAAAGAGGCATTTGAAATTAATAGGAAGTTTGATCTTTTTAATCCGGAAGAAATTAATTTTGTTATACTTTCTCATGCGCATATCGATCACTCGGGTAATCTCCCCTCTTTAGTAAAAAAAGGTTTTAAAGGAAATATTTATGCAACTTTTGCCACTCGTGATTTATCGAGTGTTATGCTGCGTGATAGTGCTCATATACAGGAAAAAGATGTTCAATACGTCAATAAAAAAAGGATAAAGCAAAACAAAACACCTTTTGAACCGTTATACACATCCGAAGATGTTGATGCTACGATGGAAAAATTTATTGCATTAAACTACCATCACGAAATTGAAATTGTTCCCGGAATTAATTTAGTATTTGCCGATGCCGGACATATTTTAGGTTCTGCAATCACTTTTTTAAGGATTAATGAAAACGGCAGAATAATTAATTTAGGATTTTCCGGAGATTTAGGTCGACCAAACCTGCCTATATTAAGAGATCCCGAAAAAATTCCCGATGTTGATTTCTTTTTATGTGAAAGTACCTATGGGGGCAGATTTCATGATAATCCATCAAATACCGAAGTCCGTTTAACCGAGGTTTTAAATAAAGCAAATGCACGGAAATCTAAAATAATTATCCCCGCATTCAGTGTCGGAAGAACACAAGAGCTTGTTTATGCCTTTCACCGTATATTTGAAAGTAATAGAGCTGAAAGAATGCCTGTGTATGTTGACAGTCCTTTATCTGTTAATGCTACGGAAATATTCAGACTGCATCCCGAATGTTTTGACAATGAAACTTCCCGGTTTTTACTTAAACACGAAGACCCATTTGGTTTTTATAAACTTAATTATATTACCGATGTAGAAGATTCGAAAGCGTTAAATGATAAAAACGGACCTATGGTTATTATATCAAGTTCCGGGATGTGCGAAGCAGGAAGAATTTTACATCATCTTGCAAATAATGTTGAAGATGCAAATAATATAATTCTTGTGGTTGGTTATTCGGCAGTTAACACTTTGGGAAGAAGAATTGCTGAAAAAGAAAAAACAATAAAAATTTTCGGCGATGAATATAACCTCAACGCTGAAGTAGTGGTAATGAACTCTTTTAGTGCTCATGCAGATTCAAATGAATTAATTGATTATGCAGATAAATTTGATAAGGATAGAATACAAAAGTTTTTTCTTGTACACGGCGATTTCGACCAACAAGAAAAGTTTAAAGTCCGTTTGAATTCAATTGGTTTTAATAACGTAATAATACCCTCTCGAGGTGATATATTTGAAATTTAAAATATTTTATTTGCGGCTTTTAATGTTTATTGTACAGGTTTACAGACAAAAAAATTTGTTCGCTGCATCAAATTATAATTTACCTCCGGCTGCGCCTGTAGGGCTGCGGGTATCTGCCGCAAACGATGGTGTTGTGGGAATTGAGTGGTATAAAACCTTAAGTGATGATGAAATTACTTTCCACAGCAGTGCCGTTAAAAAAATAATAGAAGTTGACTATAATTCTTATTATCTATCTGCATATAAAAAATATTATCTGAGAATAATTACATATACCGATGATAACAAAGCCCCAAACAGCTATTTGGAATTAACCGATTTTACAATTATTTCTAAATAAAAAACTTGAGAATGCTGTGCATAAAATAAAATCACATTTCTATATTTTATTTTTAATACCTCAAATTATTTTGGCACAAGCTTACAACGATAACCTTAGTTTTATGCTTAATCGCTATAAAGTGAAAAATCTTAGTTCATCGTTCAACAAACAATTGAATATTTACAATTTTAACGGTGCATTAAAATATGGGACGAACTTCGGAAAACTTTTTATCGGAATAAACGGAGATTACAATTCAACATTAATTAGATCATCTAATAACCATATTAAAGAAGAACGAAACTTCTCTTTAATTAGTCAGTATAATATTTTTTCACCACTAAAAATAGGAATTTTAATAAATAACAGTGTTTATTCGGATAATCGTAAGCTCGATATTAATCAATCCGCTATTTTTAATACATCTCTGTTTACAAAATTGGCTCTAATTAATAAAATTTTTGTTATACCTTACGGAGGAATTTCGATTAACAAACAAATGACGAAAACCGACAAAGGTTTTATTTATGGCTTTGAAACACTAACCAATAAATTAAAGTTTAGTAATTTGCAATTTAACTCATCTTTTAAATTTCTTAATGAAGATATTTCTCCACGCAGGAACACACTTCGTTTAATGAAACTAAATTTATCAAATACGTTTCAGAAAAGATTTTTGAACTCAATATCGGCAAAATTTTCAAAAGTCCGTAAAGACTTTTATTATAATGCCGATTCACTCACTTCGAAAACCTTTAATATAAAAAACAATATACAAAGCCGTATTGAGTCGAATTATTCGGTAATGGAAAGATTAAGTTTTCTTCCATTAAGTTCCGGTTTCTCGTTTAACTTGTTCGGAATATTAAATTGGAGAGATATTAACCGGAATACACGATATATCGTTAAAAACAACATAACTCCGTCTAGTTTTGATAGCAATATAAATATATTTAGAATCAATTTAATTGGGGACTCACAATACAGAAAAGGAATTTTTAACGGAGTTCTAAAATTCAACTTTTCGGAAAGATCGGAAAATCACAAAGCAAAAAGGATTTATAACGCAAATGAAATCTTTTATCAAGAGAGAGAAAAATTGGAACAAAGAAAAAATAATATTACACAGCAGGCAACTTTAAGTTTAATAAATAAATTTAACATTTCGCACACTAGTCAACTTTTTTTGAGCCTTTTTCACAGAAAATTGAGGTACGATACTCCAAGTCCGCAAAATTATGATGACAGGGATGAATTATTAACAATGTTTAGTATTAAATTTACAAAAATACTAACACCGTTTTTTAACATTTTTGTAAATCTTGAGGGAAGCTATAACCATATTGTTTATCTTTTTGCTCAACGGAGTGCTAATAACAATATTAAAAGAATATTAAATTTATCTTCAGGTGGAACATATATAAGCCGTTATTTCACCACAAAAACTTCGGCGGAAGTTTCAGCAAACTATACGGTTTATGATTTTGAATATTTAAATTCAAACCTCAAAAGTTTTTCGTTTAGACAATTTGCTTTGAACGATTCTACTGCTTTTCGAATAAATCAAGATGTAAATTTTAATTTTTCAGGATATGTAAAACTTTCGGAACAGGGAGATTTTAAATGGAGTAACTTTTCCAACAGACCCCAGCGGTTCTTGACCGAACTATATTTTCAACCTAAAATCTTGTATTATTATAATAATTTAACTTTTGGAATCGGACTGCGTCATTTTTCACTTATTACATTTGGATATAATAAAAAAAGAATAAAGTTTAAACAATCTCAATATAATAGCACAGGGCCTCTAACCGAGTTTAAATATATAATAAACAAGCATATTTATGTAAAACTTTTGGGATGGTACGAATTTATAACAACGGAAAATAATTTAACGAAAAGAGTACCGAATATGAATTTGCAGACAAATTGGAATTTTTAGTTCAACATTAATTTTATCCTTAGATTTTTTGTTTTGTTTCGGTAATTTAGTTCTGTGTAATATTATTAATAGAGTTTCTGCAAAATAAAGAATTTGTCATTTCTTCTAAGGGAATGCCTGTGGCAGAATATAATTTATTTGGAGAACCTTTGCAAAAAAAAATATTTACAAAAATAATAGAAAGTAATCCTGAGCTTTTACCGGATATTGAAAAATATATAATGCGTATTCTTAAAAAAGTAAATTTGAGTAAAGAAAAATTTAATAATTTATCTCTTGCAGCCGCAGAAGCCGCATCTAACAGTATTGTACATGGCAATAACTGCAATATAGAAAAAAAAGTAATAATTACGATTGAAATTGATGATAAAGAAGTCAAAGTAAAATTTAAAGACGAGGGAGCAGGATTTGATTTAGCTAAAATTCCTAATCCTACCGAACCTGAAAATCTTTTCAAAGACAGCGGCAGAGGAATATATATAATGAAATCATTTTTAGATGACCTAAAATTTAATTTTACACTTACAGGAACCGAAGTTACACTAATAATGAAAACTTAATTGATTTATTACTAACACCAAATTCATACCCCCCACTAAAATTAAACGGCACAAATATAAAACCGCAATTACCGAATTAATATTTTTATTATTATAGATCCTTATCCGTTGCCGCCACATATACTTTTCAAAGTTATAATCTTCATTTCAACCCCGAAAGGAACCTTTCTAAAGTTGGTCCGGTAAAAAATAGCGTTCAAAAGCAGCGTAACGGAAAAAATGGTCTAATAAAAATTAAAAAATCACTATAAAATCATAAACCACATTAACTAAACTTATGATAATTGGGCTTAAAATCGATATATTAGAATATTAAAATCCTGAAAAATATACTTTAATAAACTTAAACAAAAAGGAGAAAATTATGGCACGTAAAAAAATTGCATTGATTGGCGGCGGACAGATTGGCGGCGTGTTAACACAATTAATCGCTCAAAAAGAATTAGCAGATGTAGTGATGTTTGATGTTGTAGAAGATATGCCGCAAGGTAAAACTTTAGACATAGGAGAAGCGGCAAGAATAATCGGTTCGGATGTTAAAGTTTCGGGAACAAATGATTACAAAGATTTAGCCGGATCCGATTTAATAATTGTTACAGCAGGTTTACCGAGAAAACCCGGAATGAGCCGAGACGATTTGTTAAATACAAATGCTAAAATAATGAAAAGCGTTGCCGAAGGAGTTAAAAACAATGCCCCCAACGCAATTGTAATAATTATATCTAACCCTTTAGATGCAATGGTTACCCTTTTCCAAAAAGTTTCCGGTTTCCCTACAAATAGAGTAATGGGACAAGCCGGTATTCTCGATTCATCCCGCTTTTCAACATTTATTGCATGGGAATTAGATGTATCGGTAAAAGATGTTAATGCTATGGTTCTCGGCGGGCATGGTGATACTATGGTTCCCCTAATACGTTACGCAAACGTTAACGGTGTGCCTGTAATGGAAATGTTGGAAAGGAAATATGGTGATGCCGTCAAAGCCAAAGAAGTAATGGATGCAATGGTACAAAGAACAAAAACGGC
>CAZXJG010000024.1:12128-19793 GCA_964640985.1 uncultured Melioribacteraceae bacterium
GGTGAGATTGTTAAATTATTAAAAACCGGTTCTGCTTTCTTTTCGCCTGCAGCGGCTGCAACATCTATGGCAGAATCAATATTAAAAGACCAAAAAAGACTTTTACCCGCTAGTTCGTATCTTAATGGTGAATTTGGCGTTACAGGATATTACGTTGGGGTTCCTGCAATTCTTGGCGCTAACGGAGTAGAAAAAGTTGTTGAATTAGGTCTTAATGAAGAAGAAAGAAATGCCTTTAATAATTCCGTAAATGCTGTTAAAAAATTAGCTGTCGATATGGAACGCTTAGGATATTAATTAGAGAAATTCATATTATTAAAGCAAAAAACCCAACTCGATAAAAGCTGGGTTTTTTGTTTTAAATAAAATTACCGACAAAAATTAAATATTATAATATTTACAATTTCTCTAAAATATTTACAAATTTTCTGTTATTTTTCTTTGTTTCAAACTTAACAAAACCTTCGGCCTTTGCAAAAAGCGTATCATCGCCTCCTCTACCCACATTTATACCGGGGTGAAATTTTGTTCCTCGTTGACGCACTAAAATTGAGCCTGCCGAAACTTTCTCTCCTCCAAATCTTTTAACACCAAGATACTGCGGGTTACTGTCACGTCCGTTTCTAGAGGATCCCTGTCCTTTTTTATGAGCCATTACTGACCTCCGATTCTACATCTATCTTTGTAACTTCTATCCTGGTCAATTGTTGCCTATGACCATTTTTAATCTTATAAGATTTTCGCCTTTTTTTCTTAAATACAATTACCTTGTCATCTTTTAGATGTTCCAATACTTTTGCCTTAACAGAAACACCTCCAATTGATGGTGCACCGATTTTTGTATCTTTTTCGTCAGAATATAATAAGATATCATCGAATGTTATATCTGTATTTATTTCTGCATTTAGCCTCGGCACATAATATTTCATATTTTCGGTAACTTTGAATTGCTGCCCGGCAATATTAACAACTGCAAACATTAATCACTCCACTTATTTCAGTTTAGAACTTTAAAAATACCAAAATGAAAATTTTAAGTCAATATTTAATAAAATATATTAATAAAAAAAAGGACTATCCAAAAAGTAATATTTGCCAAAATTTGCTTTTATACTTTTTAGATAATCCCTTAGAAAACAAATATCTTTTTATTTCAAAAGATTCATTTTCAATGATTTTTGGAAGTTCCCAAATCTAAGTGTATAAATATAAATTCCACTTGCAACTTTAGAACCGAAATTATTTGTTCCATCCCAACGCGCTTCATATGTACCTTTATGATATTCTTGATTATCAATTAAAGTCTTGATTTTTCTTCCCAAAATATCATATATCGTCAAAGAGATATTCTTATCAACAGGCAAACTGAATCTAATTATTGTGGAAGGATTAAACGGATTAGGATAATTTTGTTCCAATTTAAAATCTTTCGGCATAATGATAGTCATATCCGTTGCCTTAATACCTGTACCGGTTGAAGCTTCAAGTACTCTTATTCCCCAAGCTTTAGGATTTTTAATTTTTTTGTAAGAGGTAGTATCATATTGAGTTGTAGAACTATTCCATTTCAAATGTGTAATTGTAGTACTATCATTTAAGCCTTGATACGGCATTATAATATCTTGATGTCCGTCATTATTTAAGTCCGTATTTTTAGCATACAATTTTGAAACGAATGCATTATTAACGGTTTTAACTGTATCAACAACACCGTTAGAATCTTTGTATGTAATAGCTGAATATATATCAGGTGTATTCGGATAAATTATAGAGTACTTCCAATTTGTAGTATCCTTTATATTACCGCCTTCAAATTCAGCGGAAATTATATTATGCCCTAAACCGCCGCCAATATAAATGTTCTCTTTTCCATTACCGTCAAGGTCACCATATCCGATTCCAAACATATTATAACCTGCTACGGAACTCATATTTAGAAGTGTAACATTGCTCGAATCAATTTCAGCAGTACTTTGCCCTTGTGTATAAGAAATCATATGCAATTGACCTATTTGATATTTCCCGGAAAAAGTAGGTAAAAACACTTCATCTCTTCCGTCACCGTTTATATCGGTCGCTACACCTGAAAAAAGAGCAACATTATCATAAGCAGTTAGTTTGAAATTTTGCTTGTTATTGGTTGTATCTGAAATTTCATAAGTATCAGCGGAAGGAACACGAACAGGCACAACATTTTTATAGTTCCAATTATGTAATATAATTTCAGGATTACCTTGTCCATCTAAATTAGCTGAAATCATTGAATTAGGACTGCCGCCGCCAAGTCCCCATTTACCATAATCACTTCTCATAAACACTTTTTCAAGATTAAAACTTGAAAAACCGGGGCTATTAGTTTCCCAGCCGGAAACAGCGCTTATAATATAATAAGCATCGTTGCCATTAGTCGGTGCATTAACAGCTACCAACAATTCGTTTTGTCCGTCACCGTCAACATCTCTTACTTCCATATATTCGACCTTACCGCTATTGGTAGTACCTGCTAAACTTGCAAGATCAATAATTTGTGAAGGTGAAGTTCCAAAATTCCAGCTTCCGGCAACTCCGTCCCATTCAAAAATAAGAATGCCGACACCCGAAACTTGATATATAACTTCAACTCTGCCGTCATTATCAAGGTCACCGAAAACAACATATCTTGGTGAAGATCCGGACCCGCCGATATTAGTAGGAGAACTCCATTTCAATTCAAGTGAATCGTTCCCAACTACGCCGAATACCTGTACAGTATGATAATTATAATTAGTAACTGCAATTGCGTTTTGCCCGTCGCCAAAAAGATTCTTTGCATAATTTAACCCTCTAATACTAATTAATCCCGATAAAACAGAATCTTGTGAAGCAGCCGGAACATTATAATTGGCAATTATTTTTACATTTTGAGCTTGTATCATTCCGTAACTCAAAATTGCAATCATGAGCGTTAGTAAAATTTTTTTCATAACTTTCTCCCATTTATTTTGTTTGTAAAATATTTGATTTGGTTTAAATGCTTTTTTTTTATAAACAAATAACAATTTATTTTATACATCGCCCATAATTGCAAGATATCGATTTACCTTTCTTGCGGCTTGTGAATTTTTATAATTATCTTTAATCATCCTAAAATATAATTTAGCTTCATCTCTACGATTTGCTTTTAGGTAATCGATTCCCGCTTGCAGCAAATAACTTGCATTAAGGGGATTAGCTTTTAATACAAACGCAGCATCTTTAAAATGATTTGCTGCTTCCAAATAATCTTTCTTTATTTCCAAACAATTCCCAATACCGGCTAAGGCGGCAGCTTCAAACATTTTTATAGAACCGGAATAATCTTTATAAATCTCATAAGCCTTATCATATTTACCGAGAAAATAATATGAATTTGCAAGATAAATCTTTGCAATTTCACCTTGATCGGTACTTCCGTAATTTTCAACTATATATTTTAAACCGACAATTTTAGTACCGGGCTTTCCGGTAATTGCTTCTTGGTAATTCCCTGAATCGTAAATTGGGATAATCCTCGACATTTCGGTAGTTGCAATAACATTATCATCTTTCATTTTATTAGTATAATATAAAAAAACCACAACAATTACAGCAATTATTCCAACTCCAAATAATATCTGTTTTTGATATTTTTCGTAAAAGTCCTGAATCTGATAAAATGTTGTTATTAATTTGTCTTCTTGAATTTGTTTTTTTTTAAGTTTCTTCTTCTTCTTTGCTAACACAGCTTTATACCTTAATTAATTTTTCGAAATGACTTTTAATTAGAATTATTAAATTAATAAATATTACTTATCAATCCTAATATGATTTGAATATATCCACGCTTTACCGTCTAAATAAACTTCAACACGGTATACACCTGGGCTTTTAACAATAAATTCCGCATCAATATTTTCAATTTCAGCAATCATTTCCCCGTTATAAATTAGTTTTATATTACAATCGATATTGGGTAAAAAAACTCTTAATCTAACTTTGTTCCTAAGTCGGATTATATCTCCCATTTGATAAATTTTTTCTCCGTCTTCTGCAAAAAAACGAAAACCGGCAGCATCTCCTCTATAATAATTTGAAATAAAACATCTTCCTGATTTTAACGCATTATAAATTTCTCGTTTAGTAAAAGCTAAATTTTTATTTTCTTTAGAAAGTGCGTGTTCTGTAAGAATATGTGTGCGAATCGATTTGAACAGCACTTTGTACGGGAAAACCTCAACTTCAAAGAACCCCAATAAATTTACTTTATGTGCATGCGCATCTATACCGCCGATTCCAACTACCCGACGTTTAAGACTTAATCTGTCCCAAGTTTCTAAAGTTTCCTTTGCAGGTGCAATTATCGAGCGGCGAGGATGAACAAAATAATTATATTTGTTTTGTTCTGTAAGCCCTTCCATCCATTCAGACATATGATTCCATATTTCAATTCCCGTAAAATCTTTAATACTCCAGTCATTCCACGGATATGGGGGATGTTCTTTCATTGACAAACGTTTTTCATGGGGATGCGCAATAAAACCTATGCCCCCGGCTTTTTTTACTTTTTTAACATATTCTTCAGCGGGCAAACGGGTAGAATACGCTTCGTTTATTCCAAAAGCTAAGTAATGATTCTGATTTTTACTATCGTTAATTTCGCACCCGACTAATAACAATGTATTATCAAACCATCCCTCGTAACCTTCATCTAATGCTCTAAGCGTATTGTGGTCCGTTAACATAATATAGTCTAATCCCGCTTCAGAAGCGATTTTAACAATATCTTTTACTTCTCCGGAACCATCGGAAAATTTAGAATGTATATGAATTGCGCCTATGTATTCAAACATTTATAAATTTAATTTTTAATAATCATTAATTACAAATCTTCTGCCTTTATTCTTCAATTTCAATTAAGGTTTCATAATTAGTACTTTTTTCAATTATCATATCTGATAATTTATTCATTAAAATATCAACCCTTTCATCTTGACTATCATCGGCTTCTTCCCAAGCTTTTTCATTTGAATAAATATAAATTTCTTTGAAACGATTTTGCTTCCCTTTAACTTGATAAGCAGAATAATTTTCCATGCCTTCTATTTTAATAATATTTTTTAACTCACGTATCACACTTAAATATTCATTTCTCTTTTCAGAGAAAATGTCATATTTAATTGAAAAGATAATTTTTGCCATTCATTTCCTCTTATTTTAGATTGTTATTTTTCCTGTAAATATTTTTTTTGCCGGTCCAATAAGCGATACACTTTTAAATTTATGTTTTTCTACTATAAATTCTACTTTTAACCTTTCACCGCTTTTTGTAATCAAAGAAATAGGCGAAACTAATTTGTCCGTAACTCTTAAAATTAAAGCGGCTGCAACCGATCCTGTGCCGCAAGCTAATGTTTCGTTTTCCACTCCTCTTTCGTAGGTTCTGATATATACATTATTATTTTTTATTTGAACAAAATTAACATTAGTTCCATTCGGTAAAAATTCCGGTGAATATCGTATCTTTTCTCCAAGTTTAAATACCGGAAATTTAGCAATATTATCAAATTTTGCATTCGAATTTCTCGGAGATTCAAAAACATCTTCAATTTTAATTACTAAGTGAGGTGCTCCTGTATCGGCATAATACGCATTAATCAATTGATTCTTAGTTTTAATTATTTTTTTATCAAATTTAAATTCTGAAGGAATTTTAAAATCGAAACGAACTTCATTATTGTTAATTATTGCACCTGTAAAATATTTTTCACAAAACAAAAATTTAATATTTTTTGTGTTTTTAACTATTTTGTTTTCAACCGCATATTTAATTGCACACCTTGCTCCATTTCCGCAAAGTATTCCTGTTGAACCGTCAGAATTAAAATATTTTATTTGGAAATCGGCTTTTGCTGCATCATTTATCACTAAAACACCATCGGCGCTAATACCGGTATGGGGTTTACAAATTTGACTTATAAAATCGGAGGTTAAGTGTAATTCTTTGTTTTTACTTGCATCAAAAAGTATAAAATCGTTACCCGCTCCGCTATATTTTTCAAACAAAAAGGTTTTCATATCGATTTAAAATTTAATTTAATATACTAAGGTATGCAAAAATTTTTACAGTAAAAAAGACTAAATATTAAAATTTTACGTGCGGATTATTTTTTTAATTATTTGGGAATTTGTCCAGATAAATTCTTTTTTATTATTGAGTCCGTTCTTACAAAGTAACGGCAATACCTTACTTTGTAAGAATAAGCACATTTATTAATTCAGCAAAATCTATCAATTTCAAAAACTATATTAACAAAGGGAAATATGTTTATTTAAAAACCATAAAATAAAGAGATACGTTACATTATTTTACCATAAAATAATTTTCATACAAATCTAATATTGATTTTTTTACTTGAATCGGATCAAATTTTTTATCTTCTATTAAAACCGAAGCCTTGTTATTTTCTGAATCAATTTCAAATATAAAAAAATCTTCGGCGTCAATAATTTTACTACATAAGTTTAATGTAGGATCTTTCGAAATCCTCTTTAATAGCCTTTTAACACTTTCGTGTGAACCGATCGGAGAATGATTAATCCAATTTTTAAGATGATAAGCAGTAGATATAAAATTATAAAAATTATCTCCATTTAAATCTTTTTCAAGTTTGTCGGCATCTCTTAAAAGTTTTTCATAAAGGTTACGCGGAGAATTAAAATTGTGAGTCTTAGTCATGATCCACCTCCTTATTTTATTGTTTTTGTATGGACTTGGAACATAATTATAAAAGGAGAATACGAAAAAAAGAGATGAATGTCAATATTTTTAGTTTTAAATTGCAAAGCATATTTTTAAACTACATTTTTTTAATAGAATTTTTCAAAAACGGTTATAAAGATATTTTCAATCGTAAGTAAAGTAATTATCATTTAATAAAGAAAGCAGTAAAAGGTACCAAATTAGATGAATATTTATTCTCTTCCGGCAATAATTTCTTTTACAATAAATTTTAGCGTGGCATTAATCATTATTCTCGATAATCCAAAAGCTAAATTAAACAGATGGTTTGCGGCATTTGTTTTTACATTTATAATTTGGAATTTATCCGAAATAATAATACTTAATAGTTCCAATATTGAAAACGCAATTTTTGGTGCGCAAATACTTTATAGAATAATTTTTTTAACACCGGCTTTTTACGTGGTTATAAGTTATTTATTCCCAAAAAATTTCCATCCATTCAGTAAAAAAATTATATTTTACTTTATCTTATTCGGATTACCCATACTTTTCTTAACTCTTTCTTTCCCTAATTTTCAAATCCAAATTATCCCGATAAAAAATTACGTTAAAATTTATTACTATAAACTAAGTTACAATTTAGATATTCAGTTTTTAATTTTAATTTTAATTGCTCTAACGTACATTTTTTGGGGAACTTTTGTCCAAATAAAAAAACTTAAAAAGTTAAAAACCATCAAAGAAAAAAATCAAACTAAATTTTTCTTATTTGGTTTTTTGACAATTTTCGGCTTGTTTATATTAAATAACGCTTTTCGATCTTTCCTCGGTCAAATAGTATCGTTTTATTTTTTATCTACTTTAATTTCATTTATTATTAGTATCTTTTTCCTCTTTGTCGTACTTCGATATAAAATATTTTCTTT
>CAZXJG010000024.1:19803-27003 GCA_964640985.1 uncultured Melioribacteraceae bacterium
ACTCAAACAATTAAAAGCGGAATTGGATTTTCCATTTTTTCTAATATTATATTAATAATTTATCTTGCAATAATTTTAATATTAAGCAAAACAATTGCTTACACATTCAAAATTAACTCGGATTTATTTGTCGGTACAATTATCATTATTTTCTTTTTATTAATAAAACCCATAGAAGAAAAAGTACAAAAATTAATTGACAGATTTTTTCATAGAGATATTATAGCCTATAGAAAAAACTTTATCAAATTAACGAAGGAATTAAAAGTATATTTAACAACAGAATCTTTTTTTAAGACGATAAAATCATTTTTAAAAGAAAATTTTATGTTGGAAAACGTAATTGTTTTACTATATAACTCGAATAATGAAAAATTTGTTAAATTTCCTTCGAAAGCCCCTTTGATAGAAGTTAACATTAATACTCAATTTATCAAAGATATAATAAAGATTGGCAACGTAACGGAATTATACGAATTAAATTTCAGAAATGATGAGAAAGAAATTTTAAATAATTTAAATAAATTTAATATTAAATTAATTTTGCCGTTGATCTATAAGAATAACCTTCTATCAATTATTTTACTTTCGAACAAAAAATATAGAAAAGATTTCAACCAAGATGACGTAGAAGCATTATCAATTTTAAATAACGAAATTGCCTTGGCATTCCAACGGAACAAAATGATAGAAGAAATTCAAAAAAAGGCAAAAGAAAAATATCATTTAGAAAAATTGGCGGCATTAGGACAATTAACTGCGGGAATTGCCCATGAAATTAGAAATCCTTTAAACACAATTTCGATGTCTGCACAGACTTTGATAAAAAAAGACTTACAGGAAAATCAACAAAAAGAATTAATTCACTACATTACCGATGAAGTTGACAGATTAGAACGAATATTAAAAGATTTTTTAAAACTATCGAAATACCACTCTGCTAAAATTGACTCAGTTAACATTGAAAAATTAATAGACAAGATAATTCTTAATATAGAGATGAAAAATGATAAAAACATTACTGTTAATAAAGCAGTTAATTTGAAAAGTAAAATTATTAAAACAGACCAAGATATGTTATTTCAAATTTTACTTAATCTCGGATTAAATAGTTATGATGCAATAATTGAAAGATGCAAAAACAATAAAAATTTTGATTGCCGAAATGGGCAAATTCATTTTTCAGTAATTAAGAAAAACAAAAACATAATTCTAAAAGTTTTAGACAATGGAATCGGAATTAATGAAAAAAGAAAAGACTCTGTATTCAATCCTTTTTATACTACTAAACAAGAAGGAACAGGCTTGGGTTTATCTATTACACATAGTTTGATAGAAAACTTAAAAGGGGAAATTGAATTTAATTCTAAATTTGGTAGAACAGAGTTTAAAATCAACCTACCTGAATAATTTAAACAATAGAAGAGAAAATTATGGAAGATATTAAGCCAACAATTTTAATTGTAGATGATGAAGAAAAAACGAGAAAAGTTTTAAGTATCGGTTTAAACGATAAGTATAAAATTTTATTGGCAAAAAATGGGAATGATGCTGTAAAATTATTAAATAATAATAATATACACCTTTTATTAACCGATTTAAAAATGCCGGATATGAGTGGGATTGATTTATTAAAATACGTACAAAAAAATCATAAAAACATTCCTGTAGTAATAATAACTGCATTTGGCAGCGTTGAAAACGCAGTAGAAGCAATGAAAATGGGGGCTTTAGATTATATGTTGAAACCCGTTAAAATAGACGAACTTGAATCGCTAATAGAAAAATCCCTTAATTACGGCAGATTATTAAATGAAAATATTAGTCTGAAAGAAAGATTAAAGAAATACGAAGGATTTAAAGAAATTATATCTATTAATTCTCAAATTAAAAATCTATTAAAAATTATAACACATGTTGCAAAAACTCCGGCAACTGTTTTAATAGAAGGAGAATCAGGTACAGGGAAACAGCTTTTTGCGCAGGCGGTACATTATTTAAGTGATCGTGCCGACAAACATTTTATTGAAATTAACTGTGGTGCGATACCACACGATTTACTTGAGAGTGAACTTTTTGGTCATGAAAAAGGAGCGTTTACCGGTGCAATAAAAAACAAAAGAGGAAAATTTGAACTTGCTGATAATGGTACTTTGTTTTTGGATGAAATTGGAGATTTACCAATAGACCTTCAAGTTAAACTTTTGCATGTAGTTGAAAATCAGAGATTTACAAGAGTCGGGGGTACAAGTTATATTAAAACAGATGTCAGAATTATTGCTGCGACAAACAAGAATTTAAGAGAAGAAATTGAGAAACATAATTTCAGGCAAGATTTATATTATAGATTAAAAGTTGTATACTTAAAAATTCCACCGTTACGAGAAAGGACCGATGATATTCCGCTTTTACTTAACCATTTTCTGGAAAAACACAAAAAGTTAAATCCTATTGAAAATATGAAAGTTGAACAAAGAACGATTGATATGTTAAAATCGTACTATTGGCCTGGTAACATAAGAGAACTTGAAAATATTATTCAACAAGCAATTATTTTAGCAAGAGATGGTATTATAAAACCGGATTTATTACCAAGTGAAATAATAAATTCTTTTAATTTGGATAATGAATATATACCAATTAACAAATTTGAGTTACAAGAATATAAAAGAGAAAAAACAGAAAGTATTTTAATAGAAATTGAATATAAATTCTTAACTCAACTTCTACATTCAACTTATGGTAATATCTCGAAAGCTGCGGAAATAAGCGGATATGACAGAAGACAGATTCAAAATCTCATAAAAAAACATGATATTGATATATCAAAATTCAAATCTTAAATTTTAAAGATTTGAAATCTAAGTTGAAGACAACATAAAGCCGTTAATATTTTACGAAAAGAGAAAGGATATAATAAAATAAAAATCAAAAATAACTTGTCGGGGTGATAGGATTTGAACCTACGGCCTCTTCGTCCCGAACGAAGCGCGCTACCGGGCTGCGCTACACCCCGAAAATAAAATCAATAAAATAACTATAAATATTTTACTATTTAAAGTAAAATTTTACTATTTTAACTTTAAAATAAATATGAATATATAAAACATTGTTAATTTTAATATAAAAATTAACTAATAATTTAATTAAAGAACAATTTAAAAATAGAAATTTAATTTAAGGTACAATAAAATATATTTAAGAAAAGCTATTTTTTAATTCTTAAGTGTTTTAAAAATGATTTTCCCAAGGGGTGAATATAAGAATTTTAAAACAATTAAATCTTTTTTTCAATCGTTTTATTTTTATAATAATTTAAGAGGGGTAATTATGAAAAAATTTTTAACTTTGTTTACTATACTCATAACTTTTGCACTATTTCAAAACACAAACGCTCAATTAGCACAAAATAGTTGGGCTTTTGGTTTTGGGTTAACTTATCCAAGATATGTTAGCACAAACGTAATACCTTCAAATTATAATTACGGTTTATTTGCTTCTATTCAGCGTAATTTTACAGAGCAAGTTGGTCTGAGATTTCAAGGGGGATTTTCTCATTTAGAGGCTAACCCAAATAGTAAATACACTACCAATGCACTTACTGGAGATTTAGATTTAATTTATTATATGGTACCATGGGAAAAAGTTTCTCCATATTTTTTATTCGGCGTTGGAGGAAATTACTTTACTTTAGGAGGAGCTACCAAGGTTACTTCTAAAAATAATTTGGATTACGAGATAAATCTTGGACTTGGTGCTGAATGGGTATTAAGCAAAAAATGGAATTTAAAAACGGAACTAGCATACCATACAGTTGCAAATACCTATTTTGACGGCGTTTACGGAACTATTGGAGGAGGTGTGCTTGGTGCCAAAGCTGATGGTTATATGACTT
Source organism: uncultured Melioribacteraceae bacterium (assembly GCA_964640985.1). Classification (GTDB taxonomy): domain Bacteria; phylum Bacteroidota; class Ignavibacteria; order Ignavibacteriales; family Melioribacteraceae; genus CAZXJG01. The sequence continues at coordinate 23,699 of CAZXJG010000024.1, forward strand.
TTAATGTTGGTGTAGTTTATTATTTCAAAAAAGGCAAACCTTCAAAATACAACCAATTATATAACGGCATAAGCAAAAAAGAACTTTCTAATATTGTTGACTACGAACGAATTGAAAATATTGTTAAAAAATATATCCCGCGTGTAATTGAAAAACAAGTGGTTGTTGAAAAACCTGTAGCACAGAAAGCTGCTCGTTGGGTATTAATTGGTGTTGATTTCGGATTTAATAGTGCAAGACTAAGACCCGAAGCTTATCCTATTTTATTCCACGCTGCTAAAGTGCTCCTCGAAAATCCTGAAATTAATGTCGAGGTTCAAGGTTATACCGACAATATTGGCTCTGCAAGATATAATAAAAAGCTTTCCGAAAGAAGAGCACAAGTGGTTAAAAATTATTTGGTAGCTCGTGGTGTTCAAGCCGATAGACTAACCGTAAAAGGTTATGGTGAATCTAACCCGATTGCCAGTAATAAAACTGCTGTAGGTAGAGCAATGAATAGAAGAATTGAGTTTAAAGTTATTCATTAAAATTTAATTGGAAAGGCGTTATTTTTAACGCCTTTTTTTACAACAAAATGATCCTTTAATTTTATCCGGAGAGGTAAAAAAGGAATGAAAAACATAGATAATAGATATTTCAAAACAAATGGAGAGTCTTTTCGATTTTAATCGGAAAGGCTTTTTTTATATGAATATAAAAGCAAAAATTATAGACGCTGCAGGTCTTAATCGTACAATTACACGATTAGCACACGAAATAATTGAACGGAACAAAGGCATAGAAAAAATTCTTTTGATTGGAATGAGAACAAGAGGAGAATTTCTGGCTAAACGAATTCAATCAAAAATTTTTGAAATTGAGGGAACAAACCCCCCTCTGGGAATTTTAGATGTTACACTTTATAGAGATGATTTCAGAACAAATTTAAAACTACCTGAAGTATCGGTTACAAACATAACATTTGATTTAAATGAAAAAAATATCATTTTAATTGATGATGTGCTTTACACAGGCAGAACTGTACGTGCTGCAATGGATGCTTTAATGGATTTGGGACGTCCACAAACAATTAGATTTTGTGTGTTAGTTGATAGAGGTCACAGAGAATTACCTATTTGCGCGGATTTAATAGGGAAAAATATTCCCACTTCAATAAACGAAGAAATTAAAGTAAAGATGCAAGAAATTGACGGCGAGGATGCCGTATATTTAATTGATGTTGATAAAAATAATTGAGGATTACTTAAATGCCTTTTTCTAACAAACATCTTTTAGGATTACAAGATTTACACAAAGAAGATATACAATTAATTTTAGACACAACAAAAACTTTTAGAGAAGTTTTAGAACGGCCTATAAAAAAGGTGCCTACTTTACAGGGGAAAACTATTGTTAATTTGTTTTATGAAAATTCAACGCGTACCAGACTTTCATTTGAACTGGCTGAAAAAAGACTTTCGGCAGATATAATAAATTTTTCGACTAGCGGAAGCAGTGTAAAAAAAGGAGAAACTTTTAAAGATACCGTAAGAAATATTGAAGCAATGAAAATCGATATGATAGTTGTACGTCATTCGTCTGCCGGTGTACCGCATTATTTAACAAAAATAACAAACGCAAATATTATTAATGCCGGCGATGGCAGACACGAACATCCTACCCAAGCTTTACTCGATTTTTATTCCATAAAAGAGAAAACCGGATATCTTAAGAATTTAAAAGTATGTATTGTAGGAGATATTGCCCATAGCAGGGTTGCTTTATCAAATATTTACGGCTTAAATAAATTAGGAGCAAAAGTATCTATCTGTGCCCCTGCTACAATGGTACCTGTCGGAATAGACTCTATGAACGTTAAAGTTTTTTATGATATCGATAAAGCTATTGCTCAAAACGATGTACTCAATGTTTTAAGAATTCAACTTGAAAGACAAGCGGGTATTTCTATCCCAACCTTACGCGAATACCATAATTATTTTGGTATAACTTCAGAACGAATTGAAAAAAACAATAGAAATATTTTAATACTGCATCCCGGACCAATAAACAGAGGTGTTGAACTTTCATCCGACGTGGCGGACGGACCTTATCAAGTAATATTAGAACAAGTTACAAACGGGGTTGCCGTAAGAATGGCAATACTTTATTTATTAGGTACACAAAATTAAAATTTACGAGGCAGAAATGAAGTTACTTCTTAAAGATTTAATTCTTAAAAATCCCGAACAAAATTTAAATGAAAAAAGTGATATACTAATAATAGATGGGAAAATAGTTCAGTTAGGAACAATTGAGATGAAAGATTTAACCGACGTTAAAATTTTAGAACTCAACGGCAGTTATTGCAGCCCGGGGTTTTTTGATATGCATGTTCACTTTAGAGAACCCGGCCGGGAAGATGAAGAAACAATTCAAACAGGTAGTAATTCTGCTATGGCAGGCGGATTTACAGGCGTAGCGTGTATGCCTAATACTAATCCTGCTATTGATTCTGCCGAGGTATTAAAATTTATTAAAGAAAAAGCTTCCTATTCTTTAGTTGACCTTTACCCCATTGGTGCTGTAACAAAAAAGCGCGAAGGACAAAGTTTGGCGCCGATTGCAGAACTAATTGATGCCGGGGCAATTGCATTTTCCGATGACGGCGTTTCGGTTAAATCGGCTCAAATTTTACGAAAAGCACTTGAATATGTTAAGATGTTCGATTCACTAATTATTGAACACTGTGAAGATAAATCCCTTTCCGACGGCATTATGAATGAAGATATTTTTTCTTTACAATTAGGTTTACCGCCCATACCTTCAGTTGCAGAAGACATTATTGTGATGCGTGATATTTTAATGACTGAATATGTTGGCGGGAAAACTCATTTTGCTCATATCAGCACAAAAAATGCGGTTAATCTAATTAGAAATGCAAAAGAAAAAGGTATTAATGTAACTGCCGAGGCAACACCACATCATTTTTCATTAGACAGCTCTTCTTTAAAAAATTATGATACAAATTTGAAAATGAATCCTCCTCTGAGAACTAAACAAGATGTTGAAGCTATAATTGAAGGATTAAAAGACGGTACTATAGATACAATTGCAAGTGACCACGCACCTCACGCTATTGAAGAAAAGGAATTGGAATTTGTAAATGCACCCAACGGTATTGTAGGACTCGAAACTGAAGCAGGACTAATATTGAATGAATTATATCATAAAAATAGTTTTAGTTTAGAAGATATTATTCGTAAAATTTCTATTAATCCGCGCAAAATTTTAAATATCCCTATTCCAAAAATAGAAATTGGCGA
>CAZXJG010000025.1:0-26877 GCA_964640985.1 uncultured Melioribacteraceae bacterium
AACTTTACTCATTTCCACAAGCAGAAATGAACCGTCATGTTTTTTATGCCGCCAAGGTCCGGTAAAAGCGCCGGTCATAGTTTTGCCGCTTGAAGTTTCGATTAAAGTTTGAATATCTTCCGGTGCATATAAATCCGTTAAATCCATACGCATAAATTCATCTCGAGTATATCCGTATAAAGATAAAGCCGCATCATTTACTTCAATAAATTTCAAATTTTCAATTTCATAAATAAAAATCGGCTCGGGATTCTTTTTAATTAATCTATCATACGTTTTCTCTACCATTTCTTTTCCCTCTAATTCTTTACTAATTTCCAGAAAATTTATTAACAGAATCTTAGGTTTGATATTCCCGTTAAATATTTTCTTTACGGAAATATCAAATTTATTCAACCCTTTTTCCCTTGAACGAAGCTCAAAAACAAAATTCAACTCTTTTTTGTTATTATCATCATTTTTATAATCGGTTATCAGCGTAGAAATTTCATCACCAAATATTTGCTTTAAGGTAAGTCCGGTTATTTTTGCATCTTTCGGAAAATTCATCTTTTTTCTGAAAGATTCACTGTAATTTAAAATCTTTTCGTCAAAATCTACTACAATAGCCGGTATTGTTAATTCGGAAAATGCTTTTTTTAATGCCGTTAAATCAGTTGAAGGATTTTTGTCATTCCCCTCGGTTATCCTATTTAATCCGATTATTGCAACAACATTTTCATCCATGTCTAATAAAGGGAATTCAATTATTTCGGTATTTTCATTACCTGAAACTTGGAATGTCGGTGTAATCCCCTTAATTGAAACAATTCTACCGGTTGAAATAATATAATTATCAATTAAATTGAATAATTTTTTATAATAACCCGGTAATAATTCCGCTTCCGAACTGCCTTCAATTTTAGCAGGTTTTGCCCCTAATAATTTGGCATATTTATCGTTTATAAGTAAATATTCACCCTTATCATTTTTTATCCAAAAAAAACCGGCAAGTTGATTTACGGCTTTTTGTAATTTGCTTTTCGCTATAAATGTAAAAGGAAAATTGGATTTGATTTGTTCAATAATTGATAGAATGGTTTTATCTTTAAAAAATTCGTCAGCCTGTAAAATACTAATTTTAAATTGAACATTATTCCCGATATTTTTTAAACTTTTTATCGGCGTAAAAGTAGCAAGATACAATTTTTCATTTTTAAATGTTAACGGGGTTAAAACAAAATTGAATTGTTTTTTTATAGTTTTAATATTATCAATAAGAATTTCTTGTTTTGCAACTCTATTAAAATTTTTAGCTTCTAATAATAATCGATTAATTAAATTGGAATTTTCTTTATCAAAAAGATCAATAAACTTTCCGAACTGAACTATATTATTAAATAGATCTTTAGCCGCACCGTTAAATTCCATTATCTCGCTATCATCATTTAATAACAATGACGGAGAATCAAGATTGTTATTCAGAATTAACTTTATATCATTTAGCAGCGGCATGTTTCTCAAATTAATTTTTTATTAATATGGAATCGTAACTTGTACGATATTCGAATAAGAAGAATCTCCTTGACCATTGTATGCTCTAACCCTATAATCATAAGAAGATCCTCTATATAGTCCGTAAGTTCTATCTCTGTAATATTGTGTATTAGGACCGACAACATCAATTCGAGTAAAAGTATTTGTCCCGGTCATTCTTCTTTCAATTTCAAACCCCAGTTCGTTATTCGAATTATCCGTCCAAGCCAAATCTACAGCCAACTGACCGGATACAGGTGTAGCGGCTAAATTTGTCGGTCTGAATATATTACCATTGCTGCCCGTAGTGTTAACTTCATTTGAAAATTTTGAATATTCATTATTTTTAAAAGCACGTAATTTATAATAATAAATTATTGTTGAATCTTGAATTTGATCGTTATACGCATGTGTTTGAGGCGGAAATATTTGATATCGATAATAAGTGCCGCCTGCTCCGTCTTTTCTCCATAGTTCAATCCCATCGGCATCTTTAGCATTGTTAGTCCAGAAAAGTCCATATAAAGAACCGGCAACAAACTCAACAATTTCCAAATTACTTGGTGCCTGTAAGGGTAAAACCGGAACATAAGCACTGTCAATATTTGAATACGGAGTAAAAAACCCTTCTGTAGTAGTATGCTTGGCGCGGTAATAATAGATATTATTTCCGGTAATATTACTGTCAACAAATTTGCTTTCATCAGGACCGGTTGCCCCGATTTGGACAAAATTACCCAATGTACCTGTTCTTCTTTCTATAATTGTTCCGTTTTCTAAATTAGTATTGTCAGACCATGTAATATCAACAGCATTTGTATTCGGATTAAATACAGCAACCAAATTTGATGGTCCAGGTATATCAATTCTAAAAGTTTTAACAACAACTTCCTTAGACCACGATATCGTATTGGAAGTAAAGGCGCCAACCCTGTACCTGTAAATTGTTGTTGGGGTTAAACCATGGTCAATATATTCTTCGGTATTAGGAGGCAATATTTTAATTATTTTCCATTGATCGGTTTCTAAAACACGTCGTTGTACTTTGAAACCATTTTCGTTAGAAGAATTATCTTTCCAAGTAAGCTGTACAATAGTGGCACCAAGTGCTTGTGCCATAAAATCACTAGGGGCATTCCCCCCTACGCCATTAGTGCTTATTTCTTTACTAAAAGGAGAATAACCGAATTTATTTAATGCCCGTATTTTATAAAAATAGACTACGTAAATAGAAAGATTTATATCTAGATAATTGTTTGCGTCTCCATCTAAAGTTTTTATTTTACGATAAGTACCATTTGCTCCGTCTTTACGCCATATTTCAAAATTATCGGCATCGTGCAAACTATCACTCCAAGACAATAATATCTGCGTATTAGTGAATCTTCCAAGTGTAATGTTTTGAGGGGCAATTGGAGGTTTTGTATATTTAACAACTAAGATGTTTTTCATTACATCACTTACTTTTAATTTGTTCTCCAAATTATAAGCAATGACGTAATAACTGATTTTTGTATTTAATAATGTAGAATCTATATCGAGATAAAGGTTCGGATTTGTTCCATTTTTATTTTGAGAATATCTCTTTTGGAAATCATTATTTACAAATACTTCATAATGTGACAACCCTTTGCTGCCAATTCCCGGAGTAGCAGTGTAATAAATTTTATTTTGCCCAAGATGAACAGAATCACCACTTACAGGCGCTTGAATTTTAATATTAGGTATTGCATTGTTATATGGATTATTAGGCAAAGAGCTTACACAACCATTAATATAAATTGCGATGATAATACTAACTAGAATAAACAGCAATTTTTCAAATTTATTAGCTTTCATTTCATATTATTATTGTGTGATGATATAACCATTATAACATTTTAAAAGATAACTTATTTTACCCCACCTTTTCAACACTCAAGAATTTACATTTTCAAAATCAATTAATAACGATAACGACTCGTTGGGCCCAAGCTTTTGAATATTAAGATAAATAATATCTGTGCTAGGGTCAAAGGTATATTTTGGAATTTTTTCATACAGAATATTAGAAGAAATCTTAATGTTTCTTACATTTTTATTAAGATTTACTTGAACAATAAAATTCGTAACGGTATTATTAGTAGGATTTGTTATTTCAACGGCAATTCTTCTTTTGCTTCTAACATTATATTGAACTTCAATACTTCCTTTGCGTAACCACCAATTTCTCAATTCATTTAAAGAAGTAATCCAGATATTTTTCGTACCGATATAATTTAATACATCAGAAACAACACTGCTGTATTGAGGTTTCAGTTGCGCATCAGTATGCATTTTAAATACATATAAGCCACCTTCAAACAAAATTCTATCAACATCTTCTTCATAAGTATAATCTTGGAACTCGGTATTTTTTAATCCATATCTTTTTACTACTTCGTAATCGTCACGTACAGTATTTGTAATAAGAAGCATACGTTTATTATTCCGAATTACTAATTTTGGAACCGCCCTATCGGTTAAAGAATCCGTTACAAGGAATTGCATATTTTCCTTTGATAAAGCTTGCCAAGTGTTTTCATCGAAAAAGCCGTAACGGGGCATAAAACTATTTACTTGTACACCGGAAATTTTTTCTACCGTATCTTTAGCTGAGTGAATAGTTGTTTCTTGAAGAAGTTTATTATCTAATTTATTAATAGTATCTCTAGTGGATTCTAAAAATCCTATATCCGCTATTATACCGAGATTACCATATTTAGCAACATTTCTAATTAATTGAGGATGCGTCTCTGCGGTATAAGAATTAACAAAAAAGGTAGCAGGAAATCTTTTATTTTTAATCATTCCCAAAATATTATTTATATTCCCGGGGTCTTTAGTGATTGCAGGAAGGAAAATAGCTGCGGCATCATAAGGTGCAGGCCAAGTTCTAACAAGACCGGTTGGGCGGTAAGTTAGCCAGTTTATACAATTACTAAATAACCTTGCGAAGAAAATGTAATCTTGCTGCTTGCCGACAACTGAAGCAAGATCAAAGCCGAACCATACAAATCTACCTTTACCGTAAGTACCGTAAGCAATACCGGCACTATTTTTTATTTCTTCTCTTACAAGCCCGGCTTCCCGCCGGAAATCGTACCAAAAACTTGCTTGGGTTGTTCGCGGTTCTAAAATTTTTGCATATATCGGTCTATCCCAAGTTGCAATTTTTAACGCATAACCAGCAGGAATTCCTGCAGTGATAGGCAAGCCCCCTCTTAATGTATGAACTTTATAAAATTCCTCAGGTTTTATTTCTTTATTAAATTTCATTCCAAAAGTCGATGTAAAAAAGTTCCATCCTCGCCATTTACCGTCTTTAGAATAAGTAGCAGGACCACCGGTTACAAATAGGCTTCCGCCGTTTTCAATATATTTTTTAATTTCAACAATTTCTTTATCACTTAATGATTTAGCGCTTGGCAAGATTAATAATTGATATTTATATTGTTTTCCTAATTCGATAGTTTGATCACTGATAATTTTATAATTCATTTTCGCCGATTTTAGATATACTTCCCAAGTGTCAACTATATCACTTAGCCACGTACTACCGGTTTCAAGCATATTCTCGGTATATTGGGAATAAAGAAGCCCTGCAGTACTTTTATTTTCAAAAGATTCAAGGTTTTTTTTGGTTGGTAAAATTTCATTAACTTGGTAATTACCATAAATGTTTTTAACAATTAGTAAAAACACCAAAATACCGGAAATTAATAATACGGCACCGCTAAGAAAAATAATTAAATAATTAACCCGTAAACCGAGTTTTTGTTTTACCGCCACTTAAGTTTTTCCTCTTTTTTCTTTTTCTCGGTATTTTTTTTAGGCTCTACATAACCATCACTAGTATATCGCATAAATTTATTGCGCTTATCAATTTCTTGAGTAAAGCTTTCTTGTGTTCCCCTACTTTTATAATTAGTTGCTCCATAAGCAGCAGTTGAAGGGGGAGCATAAGTAGGTTTAAGCTCTCCACCGGCAGTTGCAGCAGTACCTCTTGTACTCATAAATAACGGTTGGCGCTGTCCTTCATATCCGGTTTCTTGAGTCGGATATTGTTGCTCATAATATGTGCTTCTAACACCGGTTTGCGCAGCTTGAGTTTCTGCAGGAAGCGGCGCCGGAGTTATCATTTCGGCAGGTATTGTTGCAGGTTCCGGAGCTTCGGCAACTTTACCTTTCCGCTCGCGAACTTTATATAATATATAAGCACCAACTGCAAGAATAAATGTTGAGATTGTAGCAACTAAAATTATAAGAGATAGTATTGGAATTAATTCCATGAGTTACCTCACTTGTTTTCAAATTTAAATTTTATTTATAATATATTATTTCGTATTAGCAGCAGCCGTTGCCGGTTGCGCCTTCTCTTTTTTACCGCTTCCGCTCCGTTCTAATTTTCCCCAAGTCATTTTAATACCTAAAAATTCTTCGGCTGTCGCCATTGCTTTTGTAATATCAATTAATAAAATAAATATTAATCTGTAAAAGAAGGCATACGGTACTAATCTAAATTCTTCTTTCTCGGCGGCAATACAATAAATTGCAGCCATCATATCTAATATCATAATACCGACCCACCAAAAAAAGATTAAGGTTGACATCTGATAAAACACGGCTACAACAATAAAAAACAAATTAGCAAAAATATTCATTGCCGGCCAAACTAAAGCTTCATAAAACATTGACCATAAAATTAAAGTATTATTAAAATTCATAGTCGGATTATACAAATGCTTTTTGTGTTTTCTTATAGCTTGAAGAATACCACGAGTCCAGCGGTATCTTTGTTTTAACAATTGCTGAAATTTTACCGGTGCTTCGGTATAAGCAATTGCGTTTAGCTCATAATCAATTTTCCATCCGGCGGATAGAACTTTAAGAGTTATATCGGCATCTTCGGCAAAAGTATCACTTGAATAATAACCGGCATCACGAAGAGCTTTTTTTCTAAAAATACCTAATGGACCCGGTATAATATTTACCATTTTCAAAAATCCTTGAGCGCTGCGTGCAAGATTAAGTCCCTCAACATATTCTAAAGCTTGTAAATCCGTCCAGATTTTTTTTCTGTTCAGTACTTTTACATTACCGGCAACAGCACCGACAGCCGGATTAGTAAAATGACGAATTCCAAGTTTTAGCGAATTAGCAGACAATTTAGAATCACCATCCATACAAAGAACAAAATCAGCATCGGAATATTGAATTCCGGCATTTAATGCTTTGGCTTTTCCACCGTTAGGTTTATTAATTAAACTTATTTTAACCAATGAACTTTTCCCTTGTCGATATCCTACAAGATTTTCGGCAATTACTGCGGTATCATCTGTAGAACCGTCATTTACAATAATAACTTCATAATTCGGGTAATCCAATTCGAGTAAAGACTCTATCGATTCAGCAATCACTTTACTTTCGTTATAAACAGGGACAATAATTGAGACAAAAGGATAATAATTTTGTTTTTCTTCAACCGTATATTTGGTGATATCCAGATAAGCTAAAACTAAAATTGAAAAATATCTAAAAAGAAGAATAAATAAGAATATCACCAAAGCAACAATAGATGCATACACAACTAAACCGCTGAAAGTCAACACTGTTAATGGTAATACAGCGATAATAATTATTATAAATATAATCGATATTATTCCCGAAGTAAAAATTGCACGTACTTTTTCTCTTTTTTCATTCCGCTTTGGTAGTTTTATTTCTCTATTATCCAAAGCAATTCTAAATTTTTGTAAAATCGGTTCTTTCATTTTCTTTATTCTCAAACTGTTCAAATTAAAAGTACAATAATAATGCCATATAAAACTGCTTTTTTAGTCCATTTCCCAAGTTTTTATAATTTTTATATGTACAAAAGTTGGACAATGCTAATTAAGTGACTCAAATTAAAACAATTTAGTATAAATATAAATAATTATTTAACTCATTGCAATAAAATAGTTTATATAATATTCTTAAAGTAATTTAGAAAAAGATCCTTATAAATGTTAAATATTCAATACAAGTTTATATTATTTATGTTTTAATATAATGTCCAAAACAAATTTAGATAAATTGAACCGGAACTGTATGCGACTGAATTTCTAATAGAATTACCAATAAATCCTGTTGTAAGTAATTTTAACCTATTAAATATTTTATACGAAAGTTCGGCATTAAGTTGTCGTATTATATAATCATTTGAAGGGACATATCCGAGTTTCCCGCCAAGGGCAAAATTCCACCGTTTGTTTTTCAAAATTAACCAATCTGCCCATAAATTGTGCGAACTAAACATTTGAGGTGAATAATAAAGGGCGTTATTATATTTAAAATCAATATACTCATATTCATACCCGATATTAAGAAACGGATAAAATCTTTTCCCTATTTTCATTCGCCAAGTATTACCAATATTATTATTAACCAAACCCGATTTAATTGTCCAAACTAAATTATAATATGCATATAGATTCAGCCCACTACTAAAATTATATTTCCCTTCCAATTTTATCATATTGGCAGTTAATCTGTTATTTACCAAAAACGGCGAATACAACAAAACCGAACCGTCGGTTTTTAAATATCGAATATTCAGTTTAAATTTATCTTTAATAGAATAATTTAACGATGCATCAATTACAGGCTGTGAAAAAATTCCCCGGGCAAACATTTTACCGTATCCGAGCGATATAACTAAATTATTGATTGGTCTAATGAAAACATTACCTTTAAAAGTAGTAAAATACACTTTATCATATCTATTTGAAATGATGCCGCGATACCAACTTGCACCAAGCGAAAGAAATTTTAAAAAACCGATTTCCAATTGACTTCCTCCGTAATAATATTCAAAGCTGAGGTTATCGCGGAAAAAATACCCGATAGGAGAAAATATAGTATAAGAAAAAAGATAATTGGAAATACTCCTCAACGATCGCTTAAAAATTCCTTCACCTCTATATTCTTCCGGCAGCCAATTGATTCTTTGATTTATCATATATGATTTTGGTGCAATTTTTTTTAACGAACTATAAACTGCTGCTGCTTTTTTATATTTGCCCAACTTTGCATAGGTATCACCTAAATATAGCTGCATTTCCAAAGAGTTAGGATATTTTTTAACTAATCTTTCAAATTCATTTAATGCAGAAAGAGAATCACCACTCCAAAATATTACTTTTGCTCTTTGTTTATCTACAGTAGAGTCATAACCATCCTTTAATATGTTGTTATAAATTTGAATTGCATTGTCAAACTCTTTTGCACAAACATATACACTTGCTAATTCCAAAAGTAAACTTTTATCAGGCTTTATTTTATTGATGTATTCTCGATAATAAGGAATTGCCTCTTCACAATTTTTATTTTTGGCTAATTTACGTCCAATATTTAATTGAGTAACTAAACTATCTTGCTCTTGCTCTATATCGTAGGCGTTAAGCATTGACTTTAATTGCTCTAAGTCTTTGTTTGTCGGATTAATTAATGCAGCTTCTTCCATGTTGTTTTTTGCATCTACAAATCGCTTACGCTGAAAGTTTAACGTACCCAATGCAATCCACGCATAGATATTTTTCGGCTCTTTTTTAACAACATCTTCTAAATAAACAGCGGCTTGATCAAGATCTTTATTTTTCCAAACTCTCAATTCACCGGCTAATAATTTATGCGAAGTTATGTTTGGCTCTTGTGCCATCACCGTGTCAATTTGAGATAGAGCTTGATTAAGCCTTCTATCATAAGTTAAAATTTTTGCATATAGAAATCTGATTTTAACATCATTCGGCACCAAATTAAGGTAATCAGAAAGTATTTCTTCTGCATCGTTATATTTTTCTTGACTTGAATAATATTCTGCAATTTTCCGTGTTACCTTTGCATTTTGAGGGTCTTCTTTTAAAATTTTCATTAAATCAATTATTTTTGTGCCGTAATATTTTACACGTGCCGAATTAATTTTATTGTAGAGACTATTATATAAAGCCGTACCCTTATATTTTGAAGTTAAAAAGTTAATTTGTTGATATGCTTCTTCAAATCTTTTTGCCGTAATTAAATTTTTAATTAGTTTAAATCTTATCTTGTCGTTATTGGGGTTATTTCGAACAATTCGATAATACCTATCAATAGGATATTCTCTCGGAGTTCTAATTCTGCCGCGCTCGTAATCTTGCTGGGAATACAGCGTAACATAAGCTTGATGTTTTGCCAAATCCAAGCCGTCTTCAGCTTCTTGGAAGAACGGTTTAAAACTTAATGCTTTCAAAAAGGCTTTTTTAGCAATTTGATATTTACCTAACCATAACGTAAAATAACCATAACGGCTCCATAATCTCCAATCGTCAGGGTAGCGCTGCACATACTTTTTTAATATTTTTTCACCCTTCTTTATATGCCCGGTTTTCGTTAGAATAATCGTATATCGAATTATTTCATCCGGCGAAGCATTTTTGTATCTCGCAAGAAATTTATCATACCAGCTTTCTGCCAAACTCCATTGTTCCAACCATCTGTACGATTTCCCAATTTCTAAATAATTAAACGGGTTTGAAGGATTAATTGCAATTTCCCGTTTAAATCCCTTAATTCTTTTATGCAACAGTGCATACCAAATTTTTATTGTTCTATCTAAATTTTTTCGAGCCTCCGAATTATTAGGCTCTAATTTAAGAGCCCTACGAAAATCAAAAACAGCATATCGATATTGAGTACGATTTTCATAACACAAACCGCGCAAATTGTAACCTTCAGATTTTCTTGGGCGTGAAGCTATATATCTATTTAGTAAGTTGATTGCCTCGCCATAATTCCCGGCCTGCATCTGTACAATTGCCTGCCTCTTCAGATGTTCCAATCTGACCTGTGCAAACGACTGAAAAGAAACAAAGGCAAATATACATACAAATATGTATGTTTTCGGTTTCATCACTAAGTATATTTTGCGATAGGAACAAAATTAAGATCGGACGATTTTTCACCTATAGTTATATCCCCTATCATATCCTCTGCCTTATCAATACCCTCGTCAACCTCACGACTATAAATGGATATATATTGTTTGATTAATTCCACATAGCTTTCATCGGAACTCGGTAAATTTTCTATAATTTTATTCATAAATTCAACTAAGCTTTTCCCGTCGCTTTTTACTTGTAAAATTAAAATCTTGTTTTCATACTCACATATTTTGTCTTTTTTTGAGGTAATAGATCTAACAATATGCAAAAGCTGTTTGATAGAGAGTAATTCCCTTGTTTGAGCAGCAGGGTCTAAACGTAAAAAAATCACTTGAAATATTTGACCGGTACTATTATAAAGCGCAATTTGATTATTTAATATTAACATGAAATCATTCTGATTGTATAAATTATTTACAGCAAAAAAATCGGTATCTGTTTTCTTTTTTGTTTTTTTTGATTTTCTTTCTCGAGGCTGCTTTTCATATTCAAATGTTGGATGTTTAGCAGCAATAGTAACACCTTTAAATGGTTCAATTCTGTATTCCGAATCGAATTGACCTTCCGTGTGTCCTACATTCGGTATAATGGTAACGGTTCCTCCATGATACTTCCCTTCTATCTTTCCTGAACTTTTTCTTATATATATAACACCCGTAACTTCTTCGGTTAATATATCAATTATTTCTTGAGTTTTTTGTGTTGCCGGCTCGCCTACAATAAACAAACTGGTTATATTACGGTCTTCTATTATTTCCAATGTGTTAACAAATACCTTTTTCAATAACCCTATATCCTGAAACCCAATATATTGTGTTAATTCATCAAAAATTATTCTATTAGGATTATATTGATCTATAACCATAATAATATCATTGAGGTATTCAATAAGATATTTATCAGGATTATTAAATTCGTAAACATCATTTGGAGGAGCAACACGTACAACAATTATTAAATTTTGATTCATATAAGATTGGATATCGAAATTTATTGAAGCCGCTTGAATCATTAAATCTTTAGGCCGCATATTTGTAAAATATAAACATACTTCAGATGATTTTGCTGCCTGCAATGCAAATTGTAGTCCCAAAAGTGTCCTCCCCGATTTACGAGGTCCAACAATAATATAACTACCGCCTTTGTATATTCCACCCCAATTTTGATCTATTAATTCAAAACCTGATGGTATTAAACGTACCGAACTATTCATTATTATCTCATTTTATATTCTTGACGTTAACTAAGTACAATTTATGTGCCTAAAAAAAACCTTTTAATCCTTTAAAACAAACCCCTTTTTTAGGTACATTGTACTATTATGAGATTCAATCTCACAATACAACATGGCAAAGGACATAACGCACTAAAGTGCAAGTTAGAAGACAGAAGTTAGAAGACAGAAGACAGAAGTTAGAAGTTGGAATTATTTTAAAATATTTTATTTTTCCAATACTGCCTGTTTTCTCTAACATACTTTATTTTAAACTTTGGAGGTAAGTAGTTAAGAAACTATATTTTTTCAGCACAAGGCCGAAAAAAAGCCACATTCGTGGGAAACAGTCGGGGTTAAAATCCGGCATATACCGGTATCACAATGCGTTATGTTCTGCGAAAAGAAATTAAGATGGTCAAAATCGTCCGTAGGACTCTTACACAGAACTGCCCCGCAGTTCTGTGTGGTTTCTGTTCATTCTATTCTATCTATGGACTTCGTCCATAGTTATTATAAATTGAAGTGCTTCGCACTTCTGTTGTCCGACTGCGAAGCAGTCAAATTTATAATAGCCACGTATGAAATACGTGGTAAAAAGAAAGAGGAAGAAACAACTGCGGAGCAGTTGAATTTAAATGTTGTTTTTGAATGTATCTCAAGTTTACGTCATTGATATTCATTATAGAAGCGCAGCGTAAGTTTTTCCCTCATCTCGACCAATTAGTCTTTGGTTAAGCGCCTAATTTTTTGAAAAATATCCCATAACAAATACCGCCGTTGCATTGCCGGTAATTGTCGGTTCGTTGGTAATATAATCCATTCTGTCATCACGGTAAACAACAGAATCGGATTGAAACAAGGAATATTTATCTTTCGTTGCATATCGAATTTTATACTTTTTTATTAGTGATCTTTTAGCCGGACCTGCAGCCAACCCCCCCGGCAAATAACCGCCTGTTAAAAAAGCAACTTGATGATGAAAGTTTCGTGTATAATTTGTTCCGATTTTAGAAATAAAACTTACGCCCCAAGGATTTCTTCCTAAAATATAATCACGCTGAAAAATGGCTAAGGAATCGTAGGTTTGTTTGTTTGTTAAATTATGCCATAAAATCCACTGTAAAGTTATTCCCAACAATGTATTATTTGTTCCCCAAGAATAATCTGCCCCTTGTCCAAATAATTTTGTGTTTTTAAAATCATTAAATTTCACTAAGTTATTAAGTATATACTTACCGAATCTTTTCTTAATTTTTGCAAGCCTATAATCGGCATAGGCATTTATATCACCATAGCTCCACCAATAATCGGATTTTGCAGAATCGGCAAATGTCTCGGCTTCTTTCAAAAAACCAACTTGTTTTGTAGTCAAATAAAGTTCAACTGCACCCAAAGCCAATTTTCCATAGTACGAATTATCTAAATACATCCCGGTACCGCTGCTGTCTATATTAGGAACTTCATTTCTTACCGAATATAAATTTTCAGCGGCAGTCAAACATTTATCGGCAAATTTATTATAATGAAAAACTTTTCTCCAAATTCGTGAAGCCAGAGCCAATGTAGCAGAATAAATTCCGATTAAATTTTTCCCTACACCGATAAAACCGGGTCTATCGTAAGCTAACGGATCTTTTGAAGGCATCCGCCAACCGACATCATGGTCTCTTAAATCTTGAACCTGTGTAATTAATTTATATTTTTTATACTCGGCGCGTAAAAGCCAGTCCAATCCGATTTTTGCTTCAGCAAGAATATCGGGAACACCGTCTTTGTTGTTATCAAACCCAAATTTTTGAGGGTTAAAATCATAAGCGAATAAAAGAGTGTAAGTTGTGTATGCCGTTGTGTTAAGAAATTTTATATAATCTCCCGCATCATGCCAGCCCCCCGTAACATCTTTTGATGTATAAATAGTATCTTTCCCATCAATTAATTTCGTTACATCAACCGGATGACCAGGTTTATGCATATAGGGATGCGTGAATCCGCAACGCTGTACTTTAAAAAAGACCATTAGCGAATCGACAACTCTATTATATATGTTCGAACCAATCTGAAAACTATACGATTTAACATCGTTTATTTCAATAAAATATTTCCCAGGTTTGGAAAATCCACTAAAATCAAAATCGTAATTGTGTGGGAAATTACCATATTTAAGATTTGTCGGCTTTATTTCACCCCTATATAATTCCTTTTTTGTAGTAAAATCTCTAAGTACAAAATTACGAAATCCCAAAGGCTTCTCCGATATTACAATCCCGGTTTTAATATCGTTCGGCAAAAATCCTAATTGATTAATTCTAATAAAAAACTTATTTGAACCAAATAAATTTGAAGTGCTTAAGAAAAACAAGAAGAATATAATTAATTTAGTGATATATTTATTCCAATAATTTTTAAAATTCAATTTTTTGTATTTGGGTTTAATCCTATTCCGGGATAATCCATCAAAACCAATTTACCATTAACAACTTTTGTGCCTTGATAAGGATCGTTACTAATAAGCAAATTACCGTCAAGATCCGCCCAATCTACCATAGGTGACAATTGCGAAGCGGCAGATAAGGCACAAGATGATTCAACCATGCAGCCCATCATCACTTTCATCTTAAGAGCTCTTGCCAAGTTCAACATTTTATGAGCTTCTCTCATCCCGGTACATTTCATTAACTTAATATTTATTCCGGAATATACATCTTTTGCTTTCATCACATCGGGTAAACGCTGAACAGCTTCATCAGCCATTGTTGGCAAAGGACTATGTTCGGTTAACCAAGCCATATCGTCAACTTGAGTTTTCGGCATCGGTTGTTCAACAAACTCTACATTTCGTTCAGCCAACCAGTTTATCATAGCAAGTGCATAATTACGGTCTTTCCAACCTTGGTTTACATCAACAGTTATCGGTTTATCAGTTACCGACCTAATTGTTTCAATCATCTGCTTATCCGTGCCACGTCCTAACTTAACTTTTAAAATTTTAAATTGTCCGGCTTCTTTAACTTTTTGGCGCACTACTTCCGGTTTATCAATACCAATAGTAAATGAAGTGTATGGTGCTTTAGATTTATCATATCCCCAAATATTATACCAAGGCTGCCCCATCATTTTACCGATTAAATCGTGTAAGGCAATATCTACCGATGCCTTTGCAGCAGGATTGCCCGGAGCAATTGAATCGACATAATCAAGAATTTTTTCCAGATCGAAAGGATTTTCAAATTGTTCTAAATTAACCTTGCTCAAAAATTCTTTTGCCGTTTTTTGAGATTCTCCCAAATAAGGAGGCATTGAGGCTTCGCCATATCCTATAAAATTATCATATTCTATTTTGGTAAGCATGATTGGTGTTGTGGTTCTGGAATTAGTAGAAATAGTAAATACATGTTTTAATTTCAATGTGTATGGCCAAAAAGTGAATTTCATTTTTCCTTTCCCTTTATGAGTATTTTCATTATTAACAAAAATATTTGGTACACTTGTAACTGTTATTGCCGCACCGGCAAGTAAACCGGTAGTGGCTAAAAACTCTCTCCTATTTTGCTTCATTTTTACCCTCATTATAGAATTTATTGTTTTTTAATAAAATTACATTGTTTTTCCCAATTGAAGTAATTATCCTTTTTGCCCTAACAAATTGTTTTAATCTATATTCACTAAAAATGGGACTTTTAGGATTAAAACTATTGATCTTCACTCTTCCCGAAGCATGAATAAATTTATCATTACCTATATAAATTCCAACATGTGTTATTTTTTCTTTTTGATTGGATGTATCTTTTTTACCAAAAAATAAAAGATCGCCAGGTATTAAATTTTCAAAACCGTTTTTTGTGTCAACCGGTTTCCCAACGGATACTTGCTGAGAAGCATCCCGCGGAAGTAAAATCCCATTGAGGAAATAAACGGTTTTTGTAAACCCGCTGCAATCGAATCCCTTATCCGATGTTCCTCCCCATAAATATGGTATTCCCATAAATCTTTTAGCAGTCCAGATTATGTTTCCTGTTGTTGGATAAGCTTTATTTAACCAATGATCATACGCTTTACAATAGTCTTTTTTTATATACGCTATTCTGTTATCCGGATAATGAATTTTGTAAAAATCTTTAATTTCCCCATCTGATTTTAGAATATCACCTATTGCTAAATCTGAGATATGAGATGAGTTCAACGATGGCTTTAAATAAGAGAACCCGTATTCTTTAAGAAAGATTATTTTTTTTGAATTCTGCCAATCTGTTAATTCTTCTTTATCCATCGGTGTAAAAGAACCGGCTTCAATCCAGGCAATATACTTATCAGGTGTCTGAACCCTGAACCACCCATCTTTTTGTTCCAATATTAAAATCGGTGTACCTAAAAGTGCTTGAGAAGCTAACTCGGCAGAATATTTTGGTTGAGTACGTAAATTTGCAACCGAAAGATTTATTATACCAAAAGTTTTTTTGCCAAGTTTTTTTTGAGGCAACAATTCAATTGAATCTTTTATACTCATATTAAATTTTTTTAATGATGAAATTAATAAGTTTTTAGCTTGAACTATATTTGTTGATCCTGTTAATATAAAAGTATTATTTTTCTTTTTAATTTTAATATCAAATATGGCAGTACGTTTATCGGGAACATATTTTTGTTCAATATTTTTAACAATTGAATTTATGGATATCATATTAACATCATTTTGCGCATATTGAGTTGATGTTAAAAATAAAAAAAAAGAAAATATTATAATTATATGTTTCATTTTAAAAATACCTTTAGAATCATTATTTTAATGTTTTAAATTAAAAAAATTATAGATAAATTTTAGAAATAAAATTTAGAAGATTTTCTTTTGGGATTACGAAACTTTTTTTAATTAACTTCATCAAATGTTTGAAAAAATGGAGTTATAAATGAATACACAACCAAAAGTAATTATTTTCACAACACCAACTTGCAGTTTTTGTAATGCAGCTAAAAGATATTTTAGAGAAAAGAAAATTAAATTTACAAACATTGACGTATCGCGCGACCAAAGGACTGCTAGAGACATGCAGCGGAAAACAGGGCAAACCGGTGTACCTGTAATTTTAATAAATAATCGCCCGATTGTCGGGTTCGATAAACCAAAAATTAATAAAATGTTAAATATCAAATAATATTAAGGAGGAACTATGAAAATTAAACCAATGGATGACAGAGTACTTATTGAACCAATGGAAGAAGAATCGAAAACTTCATCGGGAATTATTATCCCGGATACAGCAAAAGAAAAACCCAGAATGGGCAAAGTAATTGCAGTTGGTACAGACGAAGAACTTCAAGAAAGAGTTAAAGAAGGTGATAAAATATTATTCACAAAATATGGTGGTGATGAAATAACTATCGATAATGTGGAATATAAAATTATCCAAAGATCCGATATTTTAGCTGTCATTGAAGATTAGTTAAAAATATACACGCTGCAATTAAGCCGCCTTTTTTTGGCGGCTTTTTTTTTACACTCAACTAACCTTTATAAAATATTCCCTTAATTTCTGAGATTTCGGGAATCCTGATTCAAGAATCTTGTGGAACGTCAGCCACCGAGTGGTCGGCGGCAGCAGATAGAATCTTGCAGGCTTAAACATTACAATCTTTAATTTATAGTGTAAGTAGAATTGTTATAATTAGGGAAGCACGAAAATCCGACAATCCGAAAATTCTCAATGCTGCCACCGCCCACTCGGTGGCAGAAATGAACTGTCTTTATTTAAACATAGGCGGATGTTTTAATTGAAATCCGGTGCTATCCTGATACGCTTTTGCAACAGCGAGTATTTCGGCTTCATTAAATAATTGCCCTACAAAAGTAATGCTGGTCGGATGGCCATCTTTAGTAAATCCATTAGGAAGTACCACCAAAGGATGACCGGTTAAATTAGTTACCAGCGAATTATCACCTTCTAATGAAGGAGCCAAATACATATCAATTTTGTTTTCTTTAAACATTTTATCCATTTGTTGAATTAGAAGAAATCTTATTCTGTTTGCATTAATATATTCAACAGCGGGAATAAATCTGGCAGCTCTAAAAATATTCGGCCAAGCATTTTTACCTTGGCTGACCAGCAAACTATCTCTGGTACTTCTAGTTAATTTATCAAAAGATGCACCTGCTTCTGCCCACAGGATAAATGAGATATCATTTTCCGGTAAATTAGGAAGTTTTATCGGCACTAATACTGCACCGAGCTTTTTCATTTCTTCAATGGTTAACGAATCTTCAGATTTGAATTTATAATTTTTATTAAAATCATTTTTCAAATATCCAATTCTTAGTCCTTCTAATTTTATATGCGGCTTATAATTAAAAGGGACATCATACAGCGTTTGATCGATACCGTCGGGACCATAAATAGCATTAAAAACAATAGCATCATCTTCAACATTTCTGCTGATAGGTCCAATTTTATCCATCGACCAGCTAAGTGCCATAGCGCCGGTTCTGCTTACTCTGCCGTAAGTCGGCCGCAAACCTGTATCACCACAGCGGGTAGAAGGAGAAACAATTGAACCCCAAGTTTCAGTTCCGATAGCATACGGTACTAACCCTGCAGAAACAGCAGCAGCAGGTCCTGCAGACGAGCCGCTTGAGCCTTGTGTAGTATCCCAAGGATTTCTTGTTTTGCCGCCGAACCATACATCACCCATTGCTAAAGCTCCCATACTTAATTTGGCTACAAGTACTCCGCCGGCATCTTCCAATCTTTTAATTACAGTTGCATTTTCATTTATTATTTGATTTTTATATGGTGCAGCTCCCCAGGTAGTTTTATATCCTTTCGCAGCCAGCAAATCTTTAACTCCAAAAGGAATTCCCTGAAGCGGTCCTTTATACTTACCTTCTGAAATCTCCTTGTCGGCTTTTTTAGCCTGCTTCATTGCAAGGGCTTCTGTTAATGTAATGGTACTATGAAGCTCCGGTCCATATTTTTTCAATCTGTGAAGAAATAACTTAGTCAATTCTACGGAAGTTACTTTTCGCGTTTTAAGTAAATATGCTAATTGACCAATTGAATAATAAGCTAAGTTATTCAAGTTTTCGGGCATTTTTGTTTTTGAATAATCGCTCATTTTAAAAGAAGATTTACCCTTGGGAAGTTTAAATCCCTCTGGAATCGGATTAAAAAGTATTGCAGGAGGTATACTATTATTTAGATTTATTTCCCTTATCCGCTTATAGCTCTTAAGTTGCGAATTTAATAAATCCAACATAGAGTCTTGTTCTGCAGTTGTAAAATTAAGTCCCATTATTTTTTCAGCATAAGACACTACCTGACGTGTAATGGGTTCACTTTGAGTATTAGATACAATAAATGCACCGAATAAAAATGATGTTACCGCAATTAAGATCGGTACCGATAATTTTCGTAAACGTTTTATCATGGTTTACTCCTTTTCCTTTTTGGGAATGAATCTTAGACCGGTTTTTAATTTTAAATTAAGAAGATAATCGATTAATTGCTATGAAAAATAGATGCAAAATTTTAATATATATATTTCCATCATGGTCGGTTGTGGTTGAATAGATGGTGGAAAGTAGAAAGTAGAAATATTTATTTTACCTTTCAATTCTATTGTTTTTTATCAAATAATTAGATTTTCAAATTTAAATTTCATAGCATTTTTTAATTTGAAGCTTGAAGTCCGAAGTCCTACATCTGTCTTCCATCTTCCGACTTCCATTTTCTACCTTGAGGCTTGCCGTGCTGGGGAAATTCCCGAAATCTCTGCAATTCCAGGGATCTTATACTTAATTATTCTGAGAATTTTATATTTAAAGATTTCGGGAATCTTAATTCAAGAATCCTGTGGAACGTCAGCCACCGAGTGGTCGGTGGCAGCAGATAGAATGATTTATATATAATAAAATTACAACTTATTATTCCACCCCCTAAACCTATTATTCCACCCCCTAAATACTTTAAGAGTTGTAATTCGATAACTTATTTTATTCCACCCCCTAAATTAGGAAAGCACAAAAATCCGGCAATCCGAAAATCCGAAAATCCGAAAATCCGACTTCCCTTAATTTATTTCATAAAAGGTAACTTTGACAAGCATACAAAGCCGAAAATAAAACCAACAGCAGCATACTAAAAAATATTACAGCACCTAACTTCGACATTTTTAACTCCAATATTTTTTATTTAAGCAGCAGCATTTTCTTTAATTTCTTCAATTAGTTCTAAATCTCTAATTTTATTTAACAATATTTCTGTTGCTTCATCCAATTCTTTTTCAATTTGTAAATCTGATTTACCTTCCATTTCTGAACGATAATATTGAACTGATTGAATATAATTACACATCATATCACATAGTGATTCCGTTGTTGCCTTAAAAACGGAATAAGAATTGTTTTTAATCAAAATATTTTGTTTGTAAATGGATACTTTTACCCGAAAGTCGATAAAAGATCCAATTAAAACAAGAAAAAGAAAAATCAATAACTCATCAATTTCCAACCGTCTAATTATTAAGAAACTTGAGCTAATATTTTGAAATATATCTAAGTCCATAACATTAATTAAAATAGAAATTAAAACGCCTATAATAACCATAGCAAAAGTACATTTGTATACTTTTATTATATTTCCAAAATCTTTTTTTGCCGTTATTTCCCAAGATGTATCCATCATAGACACTCCTTTTGTATTTATTAGTACATACCTTCTATTTAAGCAGCAGCATTTTCTTTGTAATTATGTTATTACCGGCGACAACCCTATATAGATAGATGCCTGTAGCCGCATTTATTCCATTACTATCTTTTCCGTTCCATATTATTGAGTGAGCTCCCGCATTAAATTGCCCGTTAGCTAAAACAGCAATTTCTTTACCTAAAATATTATATACTTTTATAGTAACGTATTCGGTTTGCGGTAAAGAAAACTTAATTGTAGTAGAAGGATTAAACGGATTTGGATAATTCTGTTCTACTTCAAATTTCGTGGGAATTATATTTTCATCACTTACGTCTGTAACAGAACCAACTCTGAAGTGTCCGTTATTTGAATAGTATGATTCTCCGTAAGTATTCATACCTTTAACTCTCCAATAATATTCGCCGTTATTCAAACTTTGCAATTGAACCGAGTTAGTGTTTACATTTGTTATATTTTTAGCATTATTGAAATCAGGATTATTTGCAACTTCAATATCATAATATTGACTACCTTGAGGCTGCACCGGTAAATACCAGGTAAGCTCAGGCGTAATATCACTAATTTGCACATTATTCATAGGGGAACCTGCTAAGGGCTGAACAGGAGATAAGGTAGCAACCGTAGTAAATGTTCTCCATCCACTATATACAGGTCCTCCACTTCCTAAAATTGCCTCAACACGCCAACTATATGTAGTACCTGATGATAAACCTGTTAACTGTATATAATTACCTGTTGTACTGGATGTAGAAGTAGTATTTGTATGATTCAAGTAAGGAGTATATTCAACGTTAAAACTCGTAATATTTGGACTTGTTCCCAATACATACCAATAAACAGTCGGAGTTAATGAAACATTAAAGGCTTCGTCAGCTGGGGAAGACTGTACAACAGAAACAGAACTTGCTCCGCCGTAAACAGTAAATGAACCTTGTGAATAAGATGAATGGACAGGAGGAGTAGTACCATCATAAAGCGCCACAGCCCAATAATATGTAGCACCATAATCTAATGCAGTTGAAAATGTATATATTGTTGTATTTATATTTGTAGTAGTAAAATTCGAAACAGTTTCCCAATCACTCGGCGCAGAAGTACTTTTTTTCCATTTAATCATATACTTCGTCCAGCCAATATCGGAGCCTTCGCGGTACCACGATAAAGTAGGAGTAGTTGTATATACTACACTGCCTTTTGGATAAAAAGCAATTGCAGAACTTGACGTTCCGCCTGCAACTTGGAATGATTCCACATCCGAAGTTTTAGAAGTAGTACTATTTGAAGCTTTAACTTTCCAATGATAAATTTGACCGCCCTTAAGTGGACCAACAGCCAAGAATTGATCTGTTGTAGTTGGCCAAGCAGTGTAGCTACCAGATGCTCCGGTTGTGCTATAAGAGACAGTATATGTAAGACTACTACCATAAGCATTACCATACCAATATAAAGTTGGAGATGAAGTATAAATTTTATTTCCGTTAATTGGATAGGAAAGTACCGGTTTATTTACAACAGTACTTGCATTATCAAAAGTAACAAACGAAGCAACGGCTGAATATTTAACATCGGAACCATAAGTTGTTTTTACTTGCCAATAATACGGAGTACTATAAGCTAATATTCCACTTGAAATAATGTAATAAAAATTTGAAGTTGGAGAAGAAGGATACGTTCCTACAATACCTGTGTTTAATTTACCGGTACTAGTGCTAGTAGTATTATCAGTCGCAACTATAATCCGGTATTTTGCAGATGCATCATACTGCATTGTGTACCAACCGAACATTGGAGTCAGCGTATAAATTTTGTTTCCGCCAACGGGATTTGACGGCGTAGCTTTTACTGCACCGCCTTGTGTATCAAAATAATATGCTTGAGAAAATTTGAGCGTTAAATCATCCCCCGCATTATATGAGCCATCCGAATCCAAATCTTTATATGCAATAACACGCCAGTAATATCTTGTACCGCCTTTTAGTCCTGTTATAGTTTTATAAAGATTAGAAATGTTTTCTATATATGTATCTAAACTAAGTTTCGTCCAATTAGTTGGCGGAGAAGATGTTTTTCTTACCTGCAGTACAAAACGTGTATTCCCTTGTGCTTGACCTAAATACCATGTGAACATCAACGGGTCATATACGTATGTTTTGGAACCGTTAGCAGGATTATATAAGCTAACTGATACATTACTAACAGTTTTAAATGTATCAACCTCTGAATAATTAGTACCATCAGATACACGCCAATAATATGTAGTATTATTAGAAAGTGGAAAACCTGCAACGGCTTCTAATGCTGTATAGGTAGCACCTGACGAAAAGGTTGTTGAAGCTGCAAATGAACTAAAATCACCGGCAGTAGTTGTAAGCTGTATAGAAGTGCTTGAAGTTGACCATTTAAACTTAGGCATTATGCTAACACCTGTTAGCGTATTACCGGGTGCAAAAAGACTAAATGCCGCACCCGTTGTTTCAGTTACTATATTACTGGTTTTAAGAGCCTCGCCGGTTTTATTTGCCACAATTTTGAAATCATAAGATGTACTAGCAGTAAGTTGTGTAGTAAAAGTATAAGAAGTTCTTGTACCGGCTAAACCGGTAACTTCGGTTATATAGGTACTACTAGTGGATAACTTATACTTTATATTAAAAGTAACACCAGCAGTTCCGTCGGCAAATGTCCACGTAAGTGTTGGGTTAACAGAAGTTGTTGCCGGTGCAATAAGATTTGGTGTTGCTATTTCTGTTGTGAAACTATAAGACCCACTGCTCGGTTCTACAACACTATTTGCAACGTTGGCGTAAATTCGCCAATAATAGGTTGTGTTATAAGCTAAAGTCGAACTACTATTATAAGCAGTTTGACTAGTTCCTAAAGAAATATTTAATATTGTGGATAAAAAACTTGGAACTATAGATACTTGTAAACTCCAGTCCCAACCAACTGGTTTAGATTCAGTCCAACTAAAATTAGGTTTGACCGATACACCTGTTGTAGCATCTGCCGGAGTTTGTGCCATCAGCCACGTACTGCTGAAAAATAGTAAGATTAAAAAAATAGTTAGTTTTTTGAGTTTCATAACATCCCCTCTATGTTGTTTTTAAAATAATTATCGGCTAGGATTTTTACTTTAATATAGCATTCTGCTAAATTAAACTTTTAATTTTAGTTAATCCAAATAGACAACAACTCAAAATTTGTAGTATTTCAATAGGCTAGTATATAAAAGTTAAATTTTATAAGAACAAATGTCAAGTTTAAAATAGCTCAGCAGCAATTCAGAGTCAATCATTTTGTAGGATATCTCTGTTCCGTGAGTGCATCGAGCGGAGTCGAGAGACAGAAGTTAGAAGTTGGGAGTCAGAAGTTGGGAGTCAAAAGTCGGGAGTCAAAAGTCGAAAGCTGAAAAGCTGAAAGCTGAAAAGCTGAAAGCTGAAAAGCTGAAAGCTGAAAGCTGGGAGTCGGGAGATAGAAGTTGGAAGATAGAAGTTGGAAGATAGAAGATAGAAGCTGGGAGTCGGGAGTCAGAAGTCGGGAGTCAGAAGTCGGAAGTCAGAAGTCGGGAGTCGGAAGTCAGAAGCTGGAAGTCAGAAGCTGGAAGTCAGAAGTTAGAAGTTAGAAGTTAGAAGTTAGAAGTTAGAAGTCGGAAGCCGGAAAACTGAAAACTGAATGCTGAACGCTGAAAAGCTGAAAACTGAATGCTGAATGCTGAATGCTGAAAACTGAAAACTGAATGCTGAATGCTGAACGCTGAAAGCTGAACGCTGAACGCTGAACGCTGAACGCTGAACGCTTATTAGGACATGATAATCCGGAGATAGGATATGCGAAAAATGGTTTTAAAAACAGAGTGGCGGCTCCCGGTAACCTAGCCCAATTACCAAAGAACCGCCACGCGAGCATAGTATAGGAAAATTAGCCGAATTCGAATTTAGGGAGTCAAAAAGAATAACTTTAGGGGATTGGATAGAACAACTTATCCTACCCCCTTAATATTTAATAAATGTATATTATTCCACCCCCTAAACAATTTTGAATGCCTCCAAATAATTATGAATTCAACTAATCAACCAACAGTAAAATGAGTAAACCTAATTCAAAATTGGTGACAACTATCAAAAGGCCTAATCAATCATTCTCAAGTTATCACTCATCATTATAAATAAACATTCCGGAATGAGAACTAGTTTTGCCCTTCAATATGCAAGTGCTGTGCCAAACTAAATCAACTAAGAATCGAACATTTTTAGATTATTGTCCGACTCAAATTGATAATCTGTCTTAATTTTATACATAGTGCGGTAAACCGCAAGTCGGGAGTCGGAAGTTGGAAGTTGGAAGTCGGGAATTGGAAGTTGGAAGTCGGGAGTCGGAAGATGGAAGTCGGAAGATAGAAGTTAGGAGTCGGAAGTCGGGAGTCAGAAGCTGGAAGTCAAAAGTCAAAAGTCGAAAGTCGGAAGTCGGAAGATGGAAGATGGAAGTCGGAAGACGGAAGTTAGAAGTCGGAAGTTAGAAGTCGGAAGTTGGGAGTCGGGAGTCGGAAGATTGAAGTCGGAAGTCGGAAGATGGAAGTTAGAAGACAGAAGTCAGGAGAAGGGAGACAGGCGTAAGACTTCGGACTTCAAACTAAAAAAAGCTATGAAATTTAAATTTGAAAATCTAATTATTTGGCAAAAAGCAATGGAATTGGGAGATGAAATAAATATGGACATATTCATTAAAAAAATACATTTTTAATAAAATATTTGCATTTAAGGATGCAAAGTTCATAAATTGTGAACAATTTTTTCAGTAGTAAAGAGCAAATCAAAAACAAGGAGAAATATGGCATCTAATGGACAAAGAGAACAATGGGGCAGCAAAATAGGATTAATTCTCGCTGTAGCCGGTAATGCAGTCGGGTTAGGTAACTTTTTACGTTTTCCCGTTCAAGCCGCAGAAAACGGCGGCGGTGCGTTTATGATCCCTTATTTTTTGTTTTTTTTAATACTCGGAATACCTCTTATGTGGATCGAATGGGGCATCGGCAGACACGGCGGTAAATATGGACACGGAAGTACCCCAGGTATGTTTGATGTTCTCTGGAAAAATAAATTAGCTAAATATTTCGGCGCTCTCGGATTGTTTATTTCGATGGTAATTTTAATTTATTATACATATATAGAATCTTGGACTTTAGGATTCAGCTTCTTTTCCATTACAAAACTCTACTTTAATGAAACTACCTTTGCAAGTATGAGGAATTTTTTATACAGTTATCAAGGTAGAACGGTAGGCACACATTTTACAAATATTCTTCCCGCCTACTTTTTTATGCTTTTAACATTTGGAATTAACTTTTGGATTTTACTTAAAGGAATATCCAAAGGCATTGAAAAATTAGCGAAAATCGCAATGCCGCTTCTTTTAATATTTGCTTCTATTCTTGCAATTAGAGTTTTAACACTCGGTACCCCTAATCCCGCAGAACCTCAAAATTCCATTTTAACCGGCTTAGGTTTTTTGTGGAACCCTAACTTTTCCATGTTGGGCAATCCGAAAATATGGCTTGCCGCCGCAGGTCAAATTTTCTTTACCTTATCTGTAGGAATGGGTACTATTCAAGCTTATGCGAGTTATTTACGTCCAAAAGACGACATCGCGCTTTCGGCTTTAACAACTGCATCAACAAACGAATTTGCAGAAGTGATTTTAGGCGGTTCAATTGCAATCCCTGTTGCCGTTGCATTTTTCGGCGTTGCCGCTACTCAGCAATTAGCTGTACACGGTGCATTTGATTTGGGATTTGTTTCACTTCCTTTAATTTTTCAAAAAATACCTTTCGGACAGTTTTTCGGTTTTATCTGGTTTTTGTTACTCTTTTTTGCGGGAATTACTTCGTCGGTTGCTATGGGGCAACCAATTATTGCTTTTCTTGAAGACGAATTTTCGTTAAGTAAAAAAAAGGCGGTGGCTTTACTGGGGTTAGTAGTTTTGGTTGCTGTCCAATTTGTGATTTTCTTTTTGAAATACGGGTTCCTCGATGAAATGGATTATTGGGCCGGAACGTTCGGTTTGGTTGTTTTCGCCTTAATTGAAACCATTTTGTTTATGTGGGTTTTTGGCAGCGGTAAAGCTTGGAAAGAAATGAACGACGGCGGTGATATAAAAATACCGAGAATTTTTTATTACATTATGAAATATATCACTCCCCTCGTCCTTTTTGTTATTATGATTTGGTGGTTTATCAATGATGCTATTCCTACTTTATTGCTTGAAAAAGCTGCCAGCGCTAATATCCCTTATATTTGGGGTTCACGGGCTTTGATGATAATTCTTGCCGTTATTTTATTATTTATGGTTAAAAAAGCATGGAGGAAACATAATAAATTAGATAACTTTACTCAATAAATTAAATGACTTTTAATTAAGGGGGTGGAATAGAATAACTTGTATATAATACAAGAATAAATAACTGTTA